>DASWEL010000080.1:0-4657 GCA_036394755.1 Gemmatimonadales bacterium
CGTGGGGCGAAATGAATCAGAGGCGCGACGCGACGGGGTCGAATATCGTCTGGCCAGGATGCCGATGGCGGATGTGCTGCGCACGAGGACGGTGTCCGAGCCGCGCGGCTTCTTGAAAGTGCTGATCGGCGCGCGGAGCGACGAGATCCTGGGATTCACCGCGTTTGGTGTCGAGGCGAGCGAACTGATGGCCGCCGTCCAAACCGCGATGGTCGGGCGGATGCCCTTTACGATGTTGCGCGATGCGATTTTCACTCACCCGACAATATCGGAGGGGCTGGTCTTTTTGCTCGGTCAAGTCGAACGCCGTGAGGGTTGACGACTCCATTTGACACAGCGCCTGTTTAGACAGATCCTCGGGCGCATCGACGAGGTGAACCGCTCTCAACGTGCATCGCGCGCTCGCCAGTCCTGGGGGAGGTCAGTCATGACGACCGCGCTACGGAATACCGGAATCGAGCCGGTGGGCGAGATGCCGTGGGGTACCCACTTCTGCCACTTCTACGAGACCAGGGACGACCTGCTGGAGACGCTGCTCCCCTTCTTCAAGGCCGGCCTCGAAGCGAACGAGTTCTGTGCGTGGGTCGTCTCCGAACCCCTCACCGAGCAGGAGGTCTGGCAGGCATTGGACCGGGCCGTTCCCGGCCTCGACCGGTACGTCTCCGACCAGAGCATCGAGGTCTTGAAAGCCCGGGACGTGTATCTGGCGGGAGGAGAGATCAATCTCCTTCGGATCATTGGCAACTGGAGCGCGAAGCTCAAGCGGGCGCTGTCCGGAGGCTACCAGGGCATCCGGGTGAGCGGAAACACCGCGTGGCTCGAGCAGAAGCACTGGCGGGACTTCATGGAGTACGAGATGGAGCTGAACCGGGGCATTGGCGATCAGCCCATGCTGGTCCTCTGCACGTATCCGCTCATGACGAGTGGCGCGACCGAGTTCCTCGATGTGGCGGGCACCCACCAGTTCGCCGTTGCCAAGCGTCGTGGCCGTTGGGAAATGGTCGAGACGCCTCAGCTCACGCAGGCGAAGGCCGAGATCGCCCGGCTCAACCGCGATCTGGAACAGCGGGTGCTCGAGCGCACGACGGAGCTGGAGGCGGCGATCGGGGACCAGAAGCGGGCCTCGGAGGCGCTGCAGGAGGCGCAGAAGGCGCTGGCGCACGTCACGCGGCTCACCACCATCAGCGAGCTGACCGCATCGCTGGCCCATGAGGTGAACCAGCCGCTCACCGCCATCGAGGCGAACGCCGCCGCGAGCCTGAGCTGGCTCGATCACACTCCGCCCGCTCTGGACGAGGCCAGGCAGGGGATGCAGCTCGTGATTCGGGACGCCCAGCGGGCGGGCGACGTGATCGCGCATGCGCGTGCGCTCGTGAAGAAGTCTGACGGGGAGAAGTCCCTCGTGGGCGTCGATCAGATGATCCGCGAGGTGCTCAGCCTCGTCCAGCCCGAGGTGGCCAAGCACGCGGTCGTGGTCGAGGAGGCCCTGGCCGACGGTCTTCCCCCGGTGCTGGGAGACCGGATCCGGCTGCAGCAGCTCGTCCTGAACCTGATCATGAACGGGATCGATGCGATGGCGGAGGTGACGTCGCGCCCGCGCCGGCTGCTCATCTCCTGCGAGCGTGGTCACGGAGAGGACGGCCCCGGCGTCCTCGTCGGCGTCCAGGACGCGGGTATCGGGGCGGCGGCGGAAGACCTCGAGAAGCTCTTCGATCCCTTCTTCACGACCAAGCGGGATGGACTGGGGATGGGGTTGTCGATCGGCCGTTCCATCGCTCAGGCTCACGGAGGACGGCTGTGGGCCCGCCGCAACGCGGATCACGGGCTGACCTTCCATCTGCTGGTTCCGGAGACGAGCAACCCGCGGGTCTGAGCCCCATCCAGGAGAAGGCCGGGTCGTTTTTCTGCCGACTCCTCACTCCCTCTAGAACCGGAAGCCGATGCCCCCGAGGACATGGTGCGTGTCCAGAGTCATCTCGGCCTTCGTCTTGATCCCTGCGACGTCGAAGCTGAACTCGGGCTTGACGTGAGTGAAGCGGTATTCCAGGAATGCCGCAATGTTCTTCGTGATGAGGAACGCCATGCCGCCCCGCACGTCGACGCCGATATCGACCGACGTATCGGAGTCACTGCCGAGGCCTAGATCGCCGAAATCGGCCTTGGCCCTCGAGATGAACACCCCGGGCCCGGCTGCGACGTAGGGCTGGAGCCGCCCATGCGGGAAGCCTTTGTCTGTGTCCCTGAGCAGGGGCAGGCGGAGCATCGCAAGGGCGGACACGGGAATGACCGTGATGTCACGATCGGGCTTGAAGAACGACGCGTCGAGAGCGAGACCGAGCCAGTCGAGACTCTCGAACCAAAATCCGAAGCGACCGCCCGCAGTGAAGGATCTGTCCCACTCGACACGACCCGTCTCACTCACGCCGAGGGCGGTGGCCTTCACATCGGAGTCGCGCGTCACGGCGGCGCCGAGGTACACGTCGATGAACCCCTCGCCGAATACCGGCAGCGTTGAGCCAGTGAGGAACATTGCGACGACGGCGAGCGTGACGACAGCCAAACGCAGCATGGGATGCCTCCATTCCAAGACGATGAGACACCTTCAGGGCATGCGCAGATGGCCGGCGTCGGAGCAAAGGTTGCGCCAGGCCGTTTTTACAGGCCTTTTCGTGCGGGGACGGCCCCGCTTGCCAGGATCTGGGTTCTCGGTGTGGGGAAATTCTTTCTCAGTCTCGTGCCTCGAACGTGGTGGGGAGAATGACGTGAAAACTCGCGCCGCGCGGAGAGTTGTCAGCGGCCCACAAGCGGCCGTTGTGCGATTCAACGATGGAGCGGCTGATGGACAATCCCATACCGGTTCCATGAAGCTTCGTCGTAAAGAAGGCATAGAAGATCTGGTCCGCCTGCTGCGCGGGTAACCCCACGCCGGTATCGCTGACGCACACCGTGAGTTGCCCGTCTTCGGCTCGCTGCGACTTGATGGCGAGCTCGCGCGTCCCATCCACATCCTTCATCGCGTCGATGCTGTTCGTGATGAGGTTCATCATGACCTGCTGCAATTGCACGCGATCTCCCATGACCCGGGGAAGATAGGCCGCCAGCTCCGTCCGAACTGATATGAAGTATCGCGTGATCTCGCTGCTCAGGAGGAGGACCATCTCTCGAATGACTTCGTTGACATCCACCAGCTCCCGTTGCGGAGCCGCTCTCTTGAAGAGCAGGCGGGTGCGGCTGATGATCTCCGCCGCCCGCGTTCCGTCTTCCACGATACTCATCGCTGACGCACGCGCTTCTTCGAGGTTTGGGGTGTCGCCGGCGAGCCAGTTCAAGCAGGCATGGGCGTTGGCGACGGCGGCCGCGATCGGTTGATTCACCTCGTGCGCGAGGGAGGCCGTGAGCGCTCCCATGGTGGTCACCCGGTTGACGTGTGCGAGATCGGCCCGCGCCTGACGGAGCGCTTCTTCAACGCGCTTCTGCTCGGACAGGGAGGCGATCAACGCGAAGGCCAGAATGCCAAACGTGATGCCGGTCACCATCAGCGCCAGATTGGTTTGATCGAGACCCGCGTTTCCTTGGGCCTTGTGGACTGGGCCGTGAGCGGTAAAGATGGCCGCTCGCATGGCCGTGTAGTGCATACCGGAAATCGCCACACCCATGACGACCGCGGCGACGACGTGTTGCCCGGGTTCCGTGGTTCGGAATGCCAGCCACAGGGCCGCCGTCGACGCGCCGATCGCGATGACCACGGAGAGCGCAACGAATAGACGGTCGTAGCTGAGCTCGGCCTGCCCCCGCATTGCCGCCATGCCGGTGTAATGCATGGCGACAATGCCGAGCCCCATGAAGATGCCGCTGAGAACGAGGTGAAGCGGCGAGGCGCTCTGGCGACTGATGACGTAAAAGCCGCCGCTGGTTGCGAAGATCGCCACCACGAGGGAAAGGAGGGTCAATCCGATGTCGTAGGACATCGGTATCGGCATTTTGAAGGCGAGCATGGCGACGAAGTGCATCGACCATATGCCGCCTCCCATTGTGATCGCGGCCGCCACCAGCCACACGCGACGCACAAGTCCCCGGGCGGTCCCCACGCGCCCGCCGAGATCGAGGGCGGTGTACGACGCGAAGGAGGCGACTAGAATGGACAGGGCAACGAGATAGGGATCGTGTGTTCCGGTAGCGACCATCGGGGCGGCAAGTCTACTGCAATCCGATCCACGGAGCCATCGGCTCGACAGGGGACGCAAGACTCTCGGCGGTCGTGGGGGCGTGGTCCGGGAATTCCGGAGCGATCTCCAGATCTGGGCCGCCGCCGAGGTCGCTGTACCCAAAGGTCGCTGGTTCAAATCCAGCCCCCGCAACCATGAAGAACGCGGGGTTAGCGGACGCAGCAACCGCTAACCCCTTCGCTTTACCCAGACTTCACCCAGGAATCGGTTGTGTGCCTGCTTCGAAGCGCGCCCACAGCGTGCGGTCCATCAACGTGCGGATGTCGGCGCCAGTCAGTGGGCGCGGCGACGCGACGAACGCGGGGACCTCGCGATCGTGAGAGTCGATCGCGAACGCGACGGACACGACTTCGCCACTCCAGCAGGGAATCATGATTCGAGGTCGGCTGCTGAATCTGCCCGAGGTGCGGACGGCCGTGATGACGGTGGAC
>DASWEL010000081.1:0-2034 GCA_036394755.1 Gemmatimonadales bacterium
GAGCCCCGAGGCCACCGTGCCCGACACGGGCCTCACGATCCGTCAGTACTACGTCATGGTCGGCATCGGCGCATTCGTCACCACCATCGCGCAGCCGGCCGTCATCGGGCGCCTGCCGTTCTCGTTGCTGCTGAAGACCCAGCTCCACTTCAATGCCGAGACGCTGGCGCTGTTCATGTTCATCTCGACGTTCGCGTGGAACGTGAAGCCGATCGCCGGCATTCTTTCCGACTCGTTTCCGCTGCTTGGCACGCGACGGCGTCACTACATGCTCTTCGGGGCCGGCCTTGCGGCGCTCTGCTGGTTTCTGATCGGTGTCGTTCCGAAAGCCTACTGGCCGCTCCTGCTCGCCGCCTTCGGCGCGAATGCGTTCATGGTGATCTCGAGCACCGTGATGGGCGGCCTCATGGTCGAAGCCGGACGGAAGTACGGGATTTCTGGGCGGATCACGTCGATCCGTCAGACGCTTCAGAGCGCGGTGTCTGTCAGCAACGGTCTGCTCGGCGGGTATCTCGCGACGATGGCGTTCGGCTGGATCGTCGGCATCGCCACCGGACTGCTGATCGTGCTCACGATCGCGACGTTTTTCGTGCTGACCGAGCGACCGGCCGCCACACGCGACGTCGGAGTATTACGGAATGCCGGCCGTCAGCTCCTGACGTTCATCAGGTCGAAGTCGTTGTGGGCCGCCGGCGGGTTTCTCGCGCTCGTCTACATCTCGCCCGGCTTCACGACGCCACTGCTCTACCTGCAGACCGACACGCTCGGCTTCACCCCGCCGTACATCGGGTTGATGGAGACGATCGAAGGCGTGGCTGGCCTCGTCGGCGCGGCGCTCTATGGCGTCGCCTGCCGGCGGTTCAACCTGCGACAGCTCCTGGCCGCATCGATCGCGGTCAACGCCCTCGGCACGCTGCTCTACCTCACCTACGGGCGCGAAGGCGCCCCATTCATTCACGCGCTCAGCGGCTTCGCTGTCGCATGCTCCGAGCTGTCGCTGATGGACCTCGCCGTGCGAGCCACGCCGCGGGGATGCGAGAGCCTCGGCTTCTCGTTGATGATGAGCGCGCGCAATCTCGCGCTCGGCGGCTCCGACGTCATCGGCTCCAAGCTGGTCGACAGCTACGGCTGGGCCTTTCACCAGCTCGTGTGGCTCAACGCGGGGACGACCGCGCTCGTCCTCGTCTTCATCCCGTTCCTGCCGCGATTGATCATGAGCCGCAAGGATGGCGAGGCTCTGCCGGGTCCGACGACGACCACATCGCCGCCGCCCCCCGCTGCCGCCCCGGTCGCGTAGCTCGGCTCGTCCAGAAGGACAATCAGGGCGTTTGTGAGGTCTTCTGATTCCCGGA
Source organism: Gemmatimonadales bacterium (assembly GCA_036394755.1). Classification (GTDB taxonomy): domain Bacteria; phylum Gemmatimonadota; class Gemmatimonadetes; order Gemmatimonadales; family GWC2-71-9; genus 20CM-2-65-7. The sequence goes on from DASWEL010000081.1 coordinate 1,353, forward strand.
TCCGCCGCCTCGGTGACGAGCCGGAACGTCCCTCACGGCGCCGGGTGCCCTCCGGGGCCGCGGCCCCACACCCCTCCACCCGCCCCTTGACCACGGGACCACGGCGGCCCAGGATTCCTCGGGGGCTCGGCGCGGGATTCCTCCGGGCCGAGGATGATCGGCGTGCCGACGCGCGCCTTCCCGCGCTCGAGGCGCAGGTGCCCGCAATCCCGACCCGGGCTCGGGCTCTTTTAGCGGGCCGAAGTGTTCGCCGCCCGGCGAGAGTGAGGCGGACCACCACCAATGAGCACAACCGCAGCGCCTGCACCGCACGACCCGTCGCTCCGCCCTCGCGCGAGACTTGGCTGGCAGGATCTCGCCGATTGCTGCGCCAAACACTGGAGGGCGATCCGGCCAGGTCCCGAAGCCCGGCGCGGCGCCGTATGTGGAACGCTCGCCGCAGCCACCGCGTGCGTCGTCCTCGCAGGCCTGTATCTGCGGACCGGATTCGGCTACGCATTCGATTTCGCGTTCGCGATCGTCTTTGCCGCGGTGCTCATTCCCTTGGTCGCCATCGTCGTGGCCCTCCTGCTGACCATCGCTGGGACGTTGCCGCGCATGGCGACCGGATGGATCATCGGCTCGTGTGTGATCGTCATGCTGGAATGGTTGCCACCGCACGTCGGCATTGCGATGGCGATCG
>DASWEL010000082.1:0-3850 GCA_036394755.1 Gemmatimonadales bacterium
GACCATTTCCTCGCGCGCGCGCGCAAGCTGGGCGGCGCTTTCGCCGATCTGCCGGGTGATGATCAGCACGTATTTGGTGTGCCACGCTCCACCCGTGGCAAGCCCCAGGAGAAGGATCATCCAGTACGCCGGGTGGGGCACCGCAGGGCCGAACCAATGCTGGGGCAGGATCGCCATCGCCAGCAGCCCGGCTGCGATGCCCGCAAGTACCGTCTTCGATGCGCGCGACCAACCGCTCGCGACCACCAGGCCGGAGAATGGGATGAGAACGGCGGGGACCATCGGGCTGCGAATTCCACCGGTGAACGCGTCGGCCAACAGCAACAACACGATCCGCGGCGTCATGCACCAGATGTCATTGGTCCACTGTTGCCGTGGAGTGGAAGCGATCGTTTGCGCGTCTGTGCGCAGTTGCCACCGGTAGAATCCGAGAGTCACGGAAAAGGTCGCGGCGAGCGCCAGAACGCGCCAGGTCGGGTAGCCGGCGACCGCGAGCGCTGCGACGACGAACACGGCAACGCTGGCCAACCACGCCTGTCTACCGCGTGCCGCGACGAGATGGGCCGACAGGGCGCGCGCCCGATACCATTGGCCGCGCTCGGCCGCTTCAAGGGACCGCACGTCTACGCTCTCCGCAAGATCCGCGCCGGCCTGTTGGGAAGGTTCCACCGCGACGCCAGTATAGGCGCGCGCCTACGCTCTGTCGGTACTGGCGGATCTTGCTCCAGGGACTTGTGTGACATCCCGACATCTAGAGCTCTCCTTCCGTGCCCCCGACCATCGTCTGCGCGGCCGGTTCCCGGCGTGCAAAGCGCTGCGTCAGCCGTTCGACGACCACGAACAGCATCGGGATGACGAAGATGGCGATGGCGGTCGCCGCCAGCGTTCCGGTGATGACGGCAGTGCCCAGGATCCTTCTCGACACGGAGCCCGCCCCCGATGCGACCCAGAGAGGCAACAGACCGAAGATGAACGCGAACGAAGTCATGACCACCGGCCGGAACCGGAGTCTCGCCCCCTCGAGCGCGGACTCCATTAGCGGCCGGCCTTTTTCGAGCTCTCCCTTGGCGAATTCCACGATCAGGATGGCGTTCTTCGCGGAGAGACCGACGAGCATCACCAGCCCGATCTGGCTGTAGACGTCCAACTCGTATCGGCGCAGAAACAGGCCGGCGAGCGCGCCGAAGACCGCGATGGGAAGGGAAAGCAGCACGCTCCACGGCAGCGACCAGCTTTCGTACAGCGCGGCGAGGATGAGGAAGACGCAGACCAAGGAGAGCACCAGCGTCTGTGTTCCGGTACCCGCCGCCTTCTTCTGCTGGTACGAAACCTCGGTCCACTCGAAACCCATCTCGCGGGGGAGCACTTCGTTCGCGACCTGCTCGAGCGCGCGCATCACCTCATCCGAGCTGTACCCAGGCGCCGGCGAGCCGATGACGTGCACGGCGCGGTACAGGTTGTAACGGTTCGTGAACTCCGGACCGTGGATCCGTCTGGTGGAAACGAACGCCGACAGCGGGACCATCTGGCCCGCGTTGTTCCGCACGTAGTAATCGCCGATGTCGCTGACCGTTTCGCGCTGATCGCCCTCCGCCTGGAGGTAGACCTTCCACTGGCGGCCGAATCGGTTGAACTGGTTGACGAATGCGCCGCCGAGGAACGCCTGCATGGTCTGGTAGACGCTGCGCAGGTCGACGCCCTGCTTGAGGACCTTGTCGCGATCGACGTCGGCGTAGATCTGCGGTACCGAGGCGCGCCAGACGGTGTTGATCGACGCGACCTCCGGGCGCTTTCGCGCGGCAGCCATGAACTCGTTCAAATGCTTCTCCAGGAATGGGACGTCAGCCCCGCTGCGGTCCTGGATCCACATCGAAAAGCCGCCTGCGTACCCGAGGCCGGGGATCGCGGGCGGCGCAAAGGCAAAAGCGACCGCCTCATGGACGGTACTGGACAGCCGCTGGTTGAGCCGGCGGATGACCGCCTCTGCGGTGTGCTGTGAACCGGGACGCTCCGACCAGTTCTTGAGCGCGACGAAATAGAAGCCGCTGTTCGTCGCCGCGCTGTTGCTCAAGAGGGAGAAGCCCGCGATGGTGTTGTAGGAGTTGACTTCGGGGGTGGCTGCGAGGAGCTCGTCGATCTTGCGGGACACCGCGTCCGTACGCTCCAGCGACGAAGCGTCCTGGAGCGTGACGTTCAGGAAGAAGTAGCCCTGGTCTTCCTCGGGAACGAAACCCGTCTGGACCGTCTTGCCCGTCGCGATCGACAGGATGCTGAATGCGACAAGGATGACGGCGCCCACGATCGCTTTGCGGGCCAGGAAACCCGACCCCTTGACGTAGCCGTTGGTCGCGCGGCCGAACCAGCCGTTGAACACGGCGAAGAATCGGGCAAGCACGCCTCTCGCCTCCGTGCGCGGCCGCAGGAGCAGCGCGGACAGGGCAGGAGACAACGTCAACGCATTGAAGGCGGAGAAGAGCACGGAGACCGCGATGGTGAGGGCGAATTGCTTGTTGAGCAGGCCGGTGATGCCGCGCATGAACGCCATGGGGATGAACACTGCCGCGAGGATGACGGCGACGCTCACCACCGGCGCCGTGACTTCCTTCATCGCCGCGAGCGTAGCCTCCCTGGGCGACTCCCCCTCCTCGATGTGACGCTCGACCGCCTCCACCACCACGATGGCGTCGTCGACCACGAGACCGATGGCGAGGACGAGACCGAACAGCGAGAGCGTATTCACCGAGAAGCCGAGCATCGGGAACAGCGCGAACGTTCCGATCAACGAGACCGGCACCGCGATCAGTGGAATCAGGGTCGCGCGCCAGCTTTGCAAGAACAGGAAGACCACCAGCGCTACCAGCAGGGTGGTCTCGAGCAGCGTGATGACGATCTCGCGAATGCCCTCGGTCACGGGGACGGTGGTGTCGAGCGACGTGACGTAGTCGAGGTCGGCGGGGAACCGCGTCTTTAGATTTTCCATCGTTGCCCGGACGCCCTCCGCGACCGTGAGCGCGTTCGACCCCGGGGTCTGGAAGACGCCAAGGATGGCGGCAGGCTTGCCGTTGTACCGGGCGAGTTGCGTATAGGTCAGCGCGCCCAGCTCGATCCGTGCGATGTCGCCGAGCCTGACCGTGGAACCGTCGGGGTTCAGCCGCACGACGATGTTCGCGAACTCCTCCGGCTTGAGGAGCTGCCCCTGCGCTCTCACCGTGTACGTGAACTGCTGGCCCCGGGGAGCCGGGTCGGCGCCGATGCGTCCGGCCGGATTGACGTTGTTCTGCGCCGCGATCGCGTTCGCCAGATCGGGAACGGTGATCCCGAGCTTCGCCAGCTTGTCCGGCTTGACCCAGATGCGCATCGCGTAGTCGGCCGTCCCGAAGACCAGGACCTGCCCGACCCCGGGAACGCGATAGAGCGCGTCCGTCACGTTGATGGTCGCGTAGTTGCCCAGGAAGAGCGGATCGTACGTCCCCTTCGGCGAGTAGAGATCGAGCACGAGGAGCGGAAGGCCGGCCGTCTGTTGAAACGTGAGGCCAAAGTTCGTCACGTCGGTGGGAAGCTGCGGTTGCGCCTGCGCCACCTTGTTCTGCGTGTTCACCTGATCGATGTCGATCGAGCTGTCGACGTCGAAGGTGACGCGGAGGGTCAGGGTGCCGTCGTTCGCGTTGACCGACTCCATGTAGAGCATGTCCTTGACGCCCGACATCTGCTGCTCGATGGGCGTCGCAACGGATCGTTCGACCGTGATCGCATCCGCCCCCGCATAGGTCGTTTTCACCTGGATCTGCGGGGGCACGATGTCCGGATACTGCGAGACTGGTAATCCGAGCATCGCGACCCCACCGACGAT
>DASWEL010000083.1:0-5250 GCA_036394755.1 Gemmatimonadales bacterium
GATCGATGACCACGCGTCAGATGTTGGCACGGCTCGGGATCGTGGGCGGGCTCTGGACGCTCCTCAACCTCTACGTCGGCGGTCACGTCCTCGGCCCCACAGGGTTGAGTGGGCTGCCGCGGATCCTGGCCTGGGGGGCGGTGTCGATCGTGGCGTGGCTGCCGCTCGTCGCGATGGTGACCGCACGGAGCGGCGGTCGCGGCCCGCTGATGCGTGTGCTCGACTGGGCGGCCTACTTGGCGCTGGGGCTGTCGTCGCTGCTCATCGTGTCCTTCTTCGTCACCGATCTCTTCCGCCTGCCCGCCACCGCCAGGCTGGTCCTGGTCGTTGTGAGCGGAGCCGTGTTGTTGACGCTCATCGGCATTGTACTCGCGCGGCGGCCTCGGGTCGTTCGCGTGACCGTCCCCATTGCCGACCTCCCCAACGATCTCGCCGGCTTCCGGATTCTGCAGCTGAGCGACCTGCACATCGGGCCAACGATCCGGCGTCCCTTCGTGGACGCTGTCGTGAATCGTGCCAATGCGCTCCGGCCGGATCTCATCGCCGTGACCGGCGACGTGGCCGATGGGCTCGTGCCGGAGCTGCGCGAGCATGTCGCGCCGCTGGGCCGCCTGCGGGCGCCGCACGGCGCGTACTTCGTGACGGGTAACCACGAGTACTACTGGGACGTCCGCGGTTGGACCAACGAGCTCGAGCGTCTCGGCATTGCCGTGCTTTCGAACGAGCATCGCGTGGTGGAGCGGGGATCGGGCCGGCTCGTGATCGCAGGCGTCACGGATCTCTCCGCCACTTCCGATCCGGCCGCCGCCGTGGCTGGCGCGCCCGTCAGCAACGTCCGCGTGCTGCTGGCGCACCAGCCGCGCAGCGCCTTTGCCGCGCAGGCGGCCGGGTACGACCTGCAGCTCTCGGGGCACACCCATGGCGGACAGTACTTCCCGTTCAATTTGCTCGTGCGGCTATTCCAGCCGTTCGTCGCCGGGCTGCACCGCCTCGAGTCCATGTGGTTGTACGTCAGCCGGGGCACTGGGTACTGGGGCCCACCGCTCAGGCTCTGCGCGCCAGCGGAGATTACGGTGCTGGAGCTGGTCCCCGCCTAAGCACAGCCGGCCATCGCCGCGGTGACCAGGAGGGCGCGCACGATGCCGAGCGCGCCCTTGTCGTTTTCGTACCACTCCGTCGGCAGGTGCGCATCACCCGCGCGGCCGCCGGCACCCAAGGCCACCGCAGGGACGCCGAGGGCGATGGGGACGTTGGCGTCGGTCGAGGCGCAGGCAAGCTGGTGGTCGTGGCCCACGGCCCGCGTCGCGGCGACAGCGGTCTGCACCAGGGGATGCGTCCGGGGTGTGAGACCCGAGGGCCGGTCGCCCACGCGTCGCACGTCGATCGTGAGCGGTACAGTACCGGGCATGCGGCGGCGATTCTCCTCATCGAGCGCCTGGGTCAGGATGGTCTGAACGGCGGTGTCGAGTTTCTCGAGCGCGCGCGGCTCCTCGCTACGCAAATCCAGATCGAACCAAGCGTTCTGAGGAATCGAATTGAGACCGGTGCCTCCACCAAGCCGAACGACTGCGTGCGTGGTGCGTGGTGCGTTGTGCGTGGGCAGGCTTGCGATCCGTTCGATTGCTCCACCGACCGCGTTCGCAGGATTGGCGACGCCGAAGGCCGCCCACGAGTGGCCGCCCGGCCCGTGATAGGTGACGCGGTAGCGCCGGGCGCCCAGCGCGCGATGCACGATGCGCTCGATGCCGGCGCCGTCCAGGGCGATAAAGGCGGACGGGCGGACGGGCGGATGGGCGGATGGGCCGAACAAATACCGCACGCCGCGCAGATCGCCCGAGCCTTCCTCACCGACCGTCGCTGCGAACAACACGGGTCGCCGCGTTTCAACCTCCGCCCGGACGAGCGCCTCGCCGATCGCGACGAGTGCAGCTAGACCGCGCGCGTTGTCGGCGATGCCGGGACCCTCGAGTCGCGGGCCGTGGCGCGACACGGAAACATCGAGCTCGGGTCCGAAAACCGTATCGAGATGCGCGCTGAGCACAACGCAATCGTTTCCCGATTCCCGTTTGCCGCACCAGCCACGCACGTTGCCGACAGCGTCGATCGTGATCTCGTCCAGCCCAGCCTCACCGAACATTTCCGCCACCCGCGCGCCGCGCGCCCCTTCCGCCCCGGTTGGGGCGGGAATCGCGGACAGCGCAGCCTGGCGGCCGAGCGTCGCTTCGTCGGAGCGCTCGATGTGCGCGCGCGCGGTGCGCACGCGTTCGCTGAGAAGGACGGCGTCGATCACGTCAGCAAACTATGACCCTTGGGGCGGGTCCTGCAACTTGACCTGGACTAGGGCGCACGCGACACTAAACGCATGGAGGAGCGGGAGCTTATCTACGACTGGAACGGCGCGGGCGTAAACGGCAGCTTCGATTGGACGCGCGCCCGGGTTGATCTGAACGACGAGACGCTGCGCGATGGCCTGCAGTCTCCGTCGGTCACGGACCCGTCGCTCGACGTCAAGAAGCGGCTGTTGCACCTGATGGCAGACCTCGGCATCGTGGCCGCCGATATTGGCCTGCCGGGCGCCGGTCCGCGCGTCGTCGATCAGGTGCGCGCACTCGCCAAAGAGATCCGCGACCACAAGCTCCCCATCGCCCCCAATTGCGCCGCCCGGACCGTCATCTCCGATATCGAGCCGATCGTCCGCGTTTCCGACGAGGTCGGGATCAAGATCGAAGCCGCCACGTTCATCGGCTCCTCCCCGATCCGGCAGTACACAGAGGACTGGACGTTGGACCGCATCCTTGCCGCGACCGAAGAGGCCGTCACCTACGCGGTGAAGCACGGCCTGCCGGTCATGTACGTCACGGAGGACACAACCCGCGCCCGGCCCGAGACGATCAAGGCGCTGTATGGTGCGGCGATTGAGTGCGGAGCAAAGCGGATCTGCCTGGCGGATACGGTCGGTCACGCGACCCCCGATGGGGTTCGCGCCCTCGTCAACTTCGTCAAACAGGAAATCGTCAAGACGAACGACGTAAAAATCGACTGGCACGGTCACCGCGATCGCGGCATGGGGCTGATCAACTGTCTCGCCGCGATCGAGGCGGGTGTGCATCGGGTCCATGCGACGGCGCTCGGGGTCGGCGAACGGGTCGGCAATGCCGAAATGGATCTGCTGATCGTAAATCTCAAGCTGCTGGGCGCGCACCAGGGGGACATTCGCAAGCTGCCCGAGTATTGCCGGCTCGTCGCGGACGCGGTCGGTGTGCCGATTCCCGTGAACTATCCCGTGGTGGGGACCGACGCGTTCCGGACGGGCACGGGCGTGCATGCGGCCGCGATCATCAAAGCCAAGAAGAAGGGCCACAACTGGCTCGCCGATCGGGTGTATAGCTCGGTTCCGGCAGAGGAATTTGGTTTCGAGCAGCGCATCGAGATCTCGCCGCTGTCGGGTCTGTCGAACGTGAAGTACTGGCTGGAGCGCCACGGTTACGATCCCGAGGATGACGAGGCGTGCCGCACCCTGTTCGATGCGGCCAAGCGCACCGACCGGGTTCTGTCCGACGAAGAGTGCCATCGGTTGTTGAACGCATGAGCCTGCGCGACATCGAGCAGTCGTTTTTCGATCTCCATTGGCACCTGGATCCGGTGGCCGCGACCCAGGCGGGTGTGCCGGGCTACGACGACCGCTACGGCCGATTCAGTCCCGCCGCGCTCGCGCCACATCTCGCGGCGCTAAAATCGATCGCCACCGGGCTGGAACGAGCCAATGCCGCCGATCTCGAGGAGGAGATCGACCGCACGGCGTTGCTGAACGAGATCCGCGTCATGCTGCGCCGCTTCGAGCACCTGAAACCGCAGGCCAAGAACCCTGAATTCTGGCTCTCGCATTTGCTCGGCGGGCTGCATCACCTGCTGCTCTCCGCCGATCGCACGCCTGCCGAGAAAGCGGCCGCGGCGATCGGACGACTCGAGGACATCCCGGAATTCCTCGAGGATCTCAAGGCCGCCATGGAAGAGCCGGTGCGGGTCTTCGTCGAGACGGCGCTGCGCATGACCGAAGGCGGCCGGTTGCTCGTCAAGGAGCTTGCCGCCGCGCTGGGCGCGCAGGCTCCCCTGCATGCCGCCCGTCTCTCGGCCGCGGCGGAGCAGGCGAGCGCGGCGCTGCTTGCGTTCGACGCGAATCTCGAGCGCTGGCTGGAAATGGGGACGGAGCACTTCGCGATCGGCGAGGAAGCATTCGACTTCCTGCTGCACTATCAGCATGCGCTCCGCGATACGGCGCCGGAGCTGTGGCGCTACGGCCTGCGGCTAAAAGAGGAGATCGAGGCCGATCTCGTGCGCCTCGCCAAGCGGCTGGACGGCGGCAAGCCGTGGCCGGAGCTCGTTGACAAGCTGCGGGGCGATCACCCGGCGCCGAGCGAGCTGGTGGACGCGTACGCCAGAGAGATGGCCCGCGCTCGCGATTTTGTGGAGCAACGGAAGCTCGCGCCCATTCCCACGGCCCCGCTGGGAGTGATTCCCACACCGGCGTTCATGCGCCCGGTGATTCCGTACGCCGCATACGACAGTCCTGGGGCCTACAGCCGTGACCGCACCGGCTGGTTCTATGTCACCGTCCCCGATTCGCGCCTGCCGCGGGAGCAACAGGAGCGGATTCTGCGCGATCACTGCCGCTACGAGCTGGCCGCCACGGCGCTGCACGAAGGTTATCCCGGGCATCATTTGCAGCTCGTCATCGCGAAAGAGCTGCCTTCGCATGTGCGCAAGAATCTCTGGACGCCGCTCACGGTCGAAGGATGGGCACTCTACTGCGAAGACATGATGGGCGAGGAAGGGTTCTACGCCTCGGACCAGGAGCTCTTCTTCCAGCGCGTGCATCTGCTGTGGCGCGCCATGCGCATCCTGCTTGACGTCGGCCTGCACACGCGCGGCATGACACGCGAGCAGGCGGTCGATCAGATGGTGAACGAGCTCCACGTCGAACGCGGCAACGCCGAGGCTGAAGTGCGGCGCTACTGCGCGTGGCCGGCGTACCAGCTGTGCTACGCAGTCGGACGGCGCGAGCTGCTCCGGCTGCGCGACGACTTCCGCAAGGCGAAGGGCAACAGCTTCACGCTGCGCGCCTTCCACGACGCCGTGCTGCCGTACGGCGGCCTGCCCGTCACATTGATCCGTTGGGGACTCGGCCTGGGTGAGTGAGCGCCAGCAGCTCCCCAGGCAGGTCAAGCTGTTCGGTGCCGTTTCCCTTCTCAA
>DASWEL010000084.1:0-20502 GCA_036394755.1 Gemmatimonadales bacterium
ATGCGGAGGGCAAAAAGATCACGTGGCGCGATGGGTTCGCGGCACTATTCCACATTCTCCGGTACAACCTGTTCGTCCCGCGTAACGTGAACGCGTGGCGCTTACCAGCGAAGTAAAGACCGGTCTCGTCACCGCGGCCGCGACGCTGGCCGTCGGTATTCTCACCCTGAATCAGGCGCTGGTCGGAGTCTTCTACGACGACGGCCTCTACGCAGGGCTGGCAACGGCGCTGGGAAGCGGTCACGGATACGTTCATCCCAGTCTCCCTGGCATGCCCGCGGCCGTGCACTACCCACCGCTCTACCCGATGCTGCTGGCGCCGTTCTTCGGCGTTCTGTCGATCAATGCGGCGGCGCTCGCCGGAAAACTTCTCAACGCACTGCTGGCGGCCGCTGCCGCCGGATTGATCGCGTGGCACGCGGTACACACCCAGCTGCTCGGCAGCACCGCCCCGCGTTGGCTTGCCCCCGTGATTGTCGGCGGGGCCGCGATCGCCATTCCCGTGCTAGCGACGCAGTCGGTTCTGTTCGCGGAACCGCTGTTCGGTGTGCTCCTCGCCATCGTCATCATCGCCGCCGATCAGGGAGCGCCTCCCTGGATGGTCGGGACGGCGGCCGCTCTGGCGTTGCTGACGCGGTCGATTGCCGTTGCGGTGGTCGCGGGCGTTGTCTGCTTTCTCCTCGCGCGGCGCGTGCACTACCGCGGGTTGGTGGGTGTAGTGGTGCCCGTGCTCGTCGCCGCCCTGGCGTGGGGAAGCTGGGTCGCGGTGCACGCGCGCGGCATCGATCCCGCGTTGTCGCTCAACTATGGCACGTACGTCTCGCCTGTCAGCCAGGCGGGTCTCACGGCCGTCAGGACGAATCTCCGCGACATGTCACGGCCGCTCGACGTCCTGGCGTTCGGATGGATTCCCGTGCGCTGGCTGTACAACCTCCTCGCCACCGCGGCACTCGGCGTCGGGTTGTACGGCCTTGTGTTGCTCTCGCGCCGCTCGGCCATTGCCCTGTCTCTGGTTTTCTATGCGGCTATCCTCGCGGTCTGGCCGTACCGGCCGGATCGCTTCATCTGGGTGGTCCTCCCGTGGCTCGCATTGACGTGGGCCGCCGGGGCGCTCGAAATCTGGCGACGCTGGCAGCGCGCGCGGATTCCCATTGCGCTCTTCGCCGCGCTGATGACCGGGGGTTACCTGTTCTATGAGATCCGAGGTTTTGGTGGGCGCTGGTGGGATGCGCAAGCGCGCACGATTTCCGCCACATTCGCTGAGCTGCTCCCTGTCGTACAAAACCTTCCCGACTCTGCCGTCCTCGCGACCGACGACGAGGCCCTCGTCTGGCTCTACAGCCGCCGGTTGTCCGTCCCGTTCTATCTCGAGCGCTATCGCGGCCGCGAGCTGATCAGGCCGACGCCGGCCGAGCATCGTGCGTATCTCGAGCGGATGGGCGTGACGCATGTCTTGCTGGGGAGCGCGACGTCACCGTCGGCGATCGAGCTGAGAGGCTTGATCGGAGCCTATCCGTCGCTGTTGACCGCCATCTACCGCTGGCCCGATGGACGCTGGCTCTTCGCCGTGAACCGTGGACAGTAGAGACCGGCGCCTCTACCTCGCCGTCATCGCCTGCGCGCTGGTTCCCTACCTCCCGGCGCTGTGGAACGGGTTCGCGATGGACGACCTCTACATCATCGTCTGGAACCCGCTCGTGCATTCAGTGCAGGGTGCGTGGCGCGCGTTCGGGGGACCCTACTGGCCGCCGGACCTGGGTGGCCAGATGTACCGCCCGCTCCCGCTGACGACGTTCGCCGTGGACTGGGCTATCTCTCACGGTCACCCGGTCTGGTTTCACGCCATGAACCTGCTCTGGCACGCGGGCGTGGCGGTGATCGTTACGGCACTGGCCCTTCGTTCCCCCTCTCCCGACGGGAGAGGGGGTCAGGGGGTGAGGTCTGGCGCGCTCGCTGCCGGACTGGTCTTTGCCGTCCATCCGGTGCACGTCGAGGCCGTGGCGAACGTGATCGGACTCGCCGAGCTGATGGCCGCTGCCAGCGTCTGTGTGGCTGTGTACGCGGCGGTCGTCCGACAAGACGTCCTGCTGAGCGGCGCGGCGCTCGTGTTGGGCTTGCTCAGTAAGGAGAACGCGGTCGTTGCGCCCGCCCTGATCGGGTGGGCGTGGATCGTTGGCCTGCCCTCACGGCCCACGTCCCGACGCATGCTCGCATTCGCCGCGAGCTGGGTGGTCATCGCGGGAGCCTACCTCGCCGTCCGGAGCGTCGTCCTGCACCCTTACGCCCGGCTTCACGCCATCGCGCCCGTGTTCCTGGGTGAGAGCGCCTTGGCGGGCCGGCTCACAGCGGTGGCGGCGCTGGGCGATGTGCTTCGCCTGCTGCTGGTGCCGTTGACGCTCCGCGTCGATTACTCCCCCGCCGAGCGCACGATCGTTCGATCGCTGCTGGACGGCCGATTCCTGATTGGCCTGGCGTGTCTGGCGGTCTGGGCGGGACTGCTCGTGATGGCGTGGCGGCGCCAACGGCGTCTCGAAGCGTACGGATTGGGCTGGATCGCGATCGCGTTTCTGCCCGTATCCAACCTGCTGTTCTCGAGCGGCGTCCTGCTCGCGGAGCGGACGTTGTACCTGCCGTCGGTCGGCCTGGCGCTTGCGGCGGGTGCGGCGCTGGGGCGCCCGCCGGCGCAGCGGCTTCGAGTCGCTCTCGCATTGATCGTCCTGGCAGGCGGCATTCGCTCGGCGCTGCGAACACCGGTGTGGCATGACGATTTCAGCGTAACCCAGAGCATTCTCAAAGATTCGCCCGAGTCCTACCGCGGCCCGGCGCGGGCTGCCGCGATTTTCCAAAGCCACCGTCAACCGGAACGCGCGCTGGCGGCGCTGCGCACCGCGACCCGGATTTATGACGGCGATCCCACCCTCTTCATCGCCGGCGCGGATGCGGCGCTCACGCTCGGCCAGTCACGTCTCGCCGACTCGTTGCTCGCGCGCGCCGAGCAGCTCTGTTACAGATGTTCGGGCTCCTACCGGACACAGGCGCTCGCCGCGCGCTCGCGCGGCGATTCCGCCATTGCCGATTCGCTGTTGGCGCGGATGCGATGAGACGCGAATTGTGGCTCGTGTTTGCCGCCGCTGTCGCGCTCTATCTCCCGACGGCTCGCTACGGCATCGTGCAGGACGACCGGGCGATCGTCGCGTCGAATCCGGCCGCGCATTCGATCGGTGTAGCGCTCCGAGCGTTCGATGATCCGTACTGGCCGCGCGAGACCGGTGCCGGACTCTACCGGCCGGTGACGATTCTGAGCTACGCGGTCGATTGGACCGTCTCCGGCGGCTGGCCCGGCTGGCTGCATCTGATGAACGCCGTGTGGCACGGCCTGGCGACGGTACTCCTTGTGTTGCTTCTTGCGCGCTGGCTCCCGACACTCGGCGCTGTCGCGGCGGGCCTCGTCTTCGCCTGGCACCCGGTCCATGTCGAAGCCGTCGCCAGTTTGGTCGGTCGCGCGGAGCTGCTGGCAGCGGTGGGCATCCTGGGCGCCACGCTGGCCGCGCGAGGCGGGCAGTGGGTAGTGGCTGTACTCTGCGCGGCGCTCGCGATGTTCAGTAAGGAGCACGGTGTCATTGCTGGTGTCGTCATACTGCTGGATAGGTGGCTGCAGGGATCTGACGAACGACCCTACCCCAGGGGCTTCTGGATCGCACTGGCGATGGTGACGATAGGATTTCTCGCGGCCTGGTTCGCCGTCGGTTGGGTTGGTGAAAGCGACGAGGCCGCGGTATTCTACGACCGTGGAACGTGGGGACGGTTGGCGGTTGCCCTCCCCGCGGTGTTGCGCGCGGCGCTACTGCTGATCTGGCCGGCATCGCTCTCGGTCGATTACAACCCGCAAGTACTTCCCGCTCGTGCCGGCATCTCGATGGCAGCGGTGCTGGGATTCGTCGTTCTCGTGGGTATTCCGGTATTCGCGCTCTGGTGCCGGCGCCGCGCGCCTGCGATCGCGTTTGCCGCTGGTCTTGCCGCGTTCTCATGTCTGCCGACCGCAAACCTGTTCTTTCCGTCGGGGGTCGTTTTGGCGGAGCGCAATCTGTATCTCGCAGTGGCGCTGCCGGCAGTGGTCGTCGGATGGATTGCGACCTGGCTCGCGTCGCGACGCGGTTTGCGTCCTGCCGCGGTGGCCGTGGCGATCGTCGTGATCTCAGGTGGATGGCGCTCGTATGCTCGTCTCCCGGCGTGGCGGGACAACCGTTCGCAGCTGGTTACGTTGCTCGCCGAGCATCCGGAGTCCTACCGCGCACACGCCTCGGCCGCGGCGGTGCTCGCCGGCATTGGGGACACCGCGGGAGCACGGCGCGAATATCGGCAAGCGGATTCGCTGTTCCCCGGAGACCGTTACCTCAACGGCGCGAACGCAATCTTCTTCATCGGCATCGGTGACACCGCCGCAGCGGTCTCGCTGATCGATCGCTCCGGACAATCGAGTGCGGGGGAGCGCATGACCCTGCGCGCGAAGTTTCTCCTCGAGCTGGCCCGCCGCCGACGGGCCGCGGCCGCCGCGATTGCCGACTCGGCAAGCAGGCGCTTTGCAGGCGAACAGAGGTGGTATCTCCAATTTCGGCAGTAGCTTACTCGTTCCTTTGCGTCTGGCGGGGCGGCTTGCAAAAAGCCGGAGTTTTTTGGGCATCTTAGGAGTTTAGAAATTCAATGCGGTACGGCCAACTTATTGAACTCGTTTTGCTTACGCGTTGCAACTCAATCCAAGGCATGATTCGTGCTCGTACGGGGGGTGGCAGAATAGTCGTTCTAGTTCTTAGACCTCATGGGGGAGGTAGTTCCCAGATGAACCGCAAGGGTTTCACACTGATCGAGCTTCTGATCGTGGTCGTGATCATCGGCATTTTGGCCGCGATCGCGATTCCGAAGTTCGCGAACACGAAAGAGAAGGCCTATCTGGCTTCGATGAAGTCAGATCTGCGTAACCTGATTACCGCTGAAGAGGCGTATTTCGCCGACTCGGTGAAGTACACCAGCAACCTGGGTACCGCCTACAACGTGACGAGCGGCGTGGTTGGCCCCACGATCACGGTGACGGCGGATGGGTTCACCGCGAATGTGACCCACACCACGACGACGAAGACCTGCTCGATTTACGTGGGTTCGACGGCGCTGGCGCCTGCTAACAAGGAAGGCGAGCCGAAGTGCGTGTAAGGCTTCTTGCCTGACGCATCAGAGCGGCGGGGGTAATCCTCCGCCGCTCTTTTTTTTGGGCGGTGAAATCGAGTCGTGTAACCGATTTCCTCGTTCCCGGGTAAGGACCTAGGTCCTGCGAGGACCGGTCAAACCATGCAAAAAGCCAGAGGTTTAGGCCTTTCGGAAGGCGAAGCCACTCGGGAGCTCGTAGCGTAACTTCTGCTCCCACCATACCTTACCATCATTCTGTTGATCTGAGGCACAGTTCCTGCCACTCCGAGCGTCCGGGATAATAGGCGTCGCCCGAATCGTTCGACGACGCCCGCAACTTCAAGATACTCTCAGGGAGGTAGTCCAGATGAACCGCAAGGGTTTCACACTGATCGAGCTTCTGATCGTCGTCGTGATCATCGGCATTTTGGCCGCGATCGCGATTCCGAAGTTCGCGAACACGAAAGAGAAAGCATATCTCGCGTCGATGAAGTCGGACCTGCGGAACCTCGTGACGGCCGAAGAGGCGTATTTCGCCGACTCGGTGAAGTACACGAGCAACCTGGGCACGAATTACGCGACGACCAGCGGCGTGGTTGGCCCCACCATCACGGTGACGGCTAACGGGTGGACGGCGAATGTGTCCCACACCACGACCACGAAGACCTGCGCGATTTACGTAGGTACGACGGCGCTGGCGCCTGCCAACAAGGAAGGCGAGCCGAAGTGCGCATAAGGCCTCTGGCCTGATGCAACAATGCGGCGGGGAGCGATCCCCGCCGCATTTTTTTTGTGAGTGACCAAACCGTCTCTCGGCAGGTCCAACGGCGCGCCCCACAGTGTCCCAGTTCGAAAAAAGAAGGAGTGCATCAGATGAACCGCAAGGGTTTCACATTGATCGAGCTTCTGATCGTGGTTGTCATCATCGGCATTTTGGCCGCGATTGCGATTCCGAAGTTCGCCAACACGAAGGAAAAGGCGTATCTCGCCTCGATGAAGTCGGACCTGCGGAACCTCGTGACGGCCGAAGAGGCGTACTTTGCCGACTCGGTGAAGTACACGAGCAACCTCGGTACCGCGTATGCAACGACCACCGGCGTCGTTGGCCCCACGATCAACGTGACGGCTGACGGTTGGACGGCCAACGTGACCCACACTACGACCACGAAGACCTGTTCGATTTATGTCGGGTCGACGGCGCTCGCGCCTGCCAACAAGGAAGGCGAGCCGAAGTGCGCGTGAGGCCTCTGGTCTGACGTATCAGGGCGGCGGGGCAAAACCCCGCCGCTCGCTTTTTT
Organism: Gemmatimonadales bacterium; assembly: GCA_036394755.1. Taxonomy (GTDB): domain Bacteria; phylum Gemmatimonadota; class Gemmatimonadetes; order Gemmatimonadales; family GWC2-71-9; genus 20CM-2-65-7. The sequence continues at coordinate 6,477 of DASWEL010000084.1, forward strand.
GGCCTTATCTTGGGGTCCCATGAGTCGTCCCAAGCCGGCGCTCCGCGTCGAGCTGCTGTTCTACCTGACATTCCTCGCCGCCTTCGCGATCCTCGTGGGTGTGGCGACATCGCAGCTCGCCCTCGCGATCGCCCCGGAGCGCGGCGTCATCCTGGTTGTGATCTTCGTGGCAGCGGAAGTGGGGATCTTTGTGCTGTATGGACGCTCCCTCGTGAGCCGCCTGGTGCTCCGCCCGCTGGCTCGCGTGATCGAGACCGCAGATGCCGTCGCTGACGGCGACCTCGCCACCCGTGCGCCCGATGCCGACACGCGGGATTTCGCGACCCTGGCGGAACGGCTGAATCGCATGACGGACCGGCTGCTCGACGCACAAAGCCAACTGGTTCGCTCGGAAAAGCTGGCGAGCATCGGACGTCTCGCCGCGGGCGTCGCGCACGAGGTTGGCAATCCGCTCGGCGCCGCCGGCACGTACCTGGAGGTGCTCCGGCGCCGCGGCGCGGATCAGGAAGTCACCGCAGGGATCGCCCGGGAGCTCGAGCGACTCGATCGGATCGTCCGCAGCCTGCTCGATTACGCCCGCCCCCAGGAGGATCCGCTCGTCCCCGTCGACCCGTCACGGATCGTGCGCGGTGCTTTCGAGCTGCTCCGGGCACAAGGCGCGTTCCGCAGCGTGCGTGCGGAGATCGACGACGGGCTGCACGTCCCAGAGATCATGAGCCGCGCTCACGTCCTGGAGCAGACACTCGTCAATCTGCTGCTCAACGCAGTCGACGCGACGCCGGCGGGCGGCACGATTATCATCGGGGCTCGGCGCTGGGCCTATGAGCCGGGACAATCGCTGCCCAAGCGCGCCAGCGATCCGGGCTATGCCCGGTTCCCGCGCACGTCAGAACGGCGGCCGGCGCGCGTCGAGTTTGCCGCCGGGCAGCCGGGCGCGCTGCTCTTCGTCGCCGATTCAGGGCCCGGTGTCGGGCGGGAAGATCGCGAGAAGGTCTTCGAGCCGTTCTACACCACCAAAGAGCCAGGTCGGGGGACGGGTCTGGGCCTCGCCATCGTGGCGCGATCCGTTCACGAAATGGGCGGCGTGGTCTGGGTGGACGGGGCCAGGGAAGGGGGTGCGGCGTTCAAGATGTTCTTCCCCATCGCCATACCGCGATGAAGAAAGTTCTGATCGTCGACGATGAGCCGGGCCTGCGGCAAAGCCTCGGCCTCCTGCTGACGGACGCGGGCTATGCCGTGACAGCCGAGCAGAACGGCCGGCGCGCACTTGACCGGGCCGTCGCCGAACCGTTCGACCTCGTGCTCTGCGACGTGCGCATGCCGGAAATGGACGGCCTGACGTTCCTCCGCAATTACCGCCAACGCGGCGGCAGCGCACTCGTCATCGTCATGAGTGCGTACGGCGGCGAGGATGCGGCGATCGCCGCAATGAAGGAAGGCGCATACGACTATCTCCCCAAGCCGTTCCGTCCGGACGAAGTCGTGCTCACGCTCCGGAAAGCGGAGGAGCGGGAACGGCTGCGGCAGGAAGTCGCCGGCCTCAAGGCACAACTAGCCACCGGGCCGGCGGAGCGGGGACTCATCGTCGAAAGCGCCGCGATGCGCCAGGCGCTCGAGCTCGTCGCGCGCGTCGCCGAGCACAACACCACCGTCCTGATCACGGGCGAAAGCGGGACGGGCAAGGAAGTCGTCGCGCGTGCGATCCACCGCGCCAGCCCGCGCGCCGGCAAGGCCTTCGTCGGCATCAACTGCGCCGCCATTCCCGAGGCACTGCTCGAGTCGGAGCTATTCGGCCACGTACGGGGCGCGTTCACCGGTGCGAGCTCGGACAAGACGGGACTGTTCGAGGCCGCCAATGGCGGGACGATCCTCCTCGACGAGATCGGCGAATTGCCGCTCGGGTTGCAGGCGAAGCTGCTGCGCGTGCTGCAGGAGAATGAAATCCGCCGCGTCGGCGACCAGAAGACGCGTCGCGTGGACGCGCGGGTTCTCGCCGCAACGGCGCGCGACCTCGAGGCGGAAGTCCGCGCAGGGCGGTTTCGCGAGGACGTGTTCTATCGGATCCATGTCGTGGTGATTGCGCTGCCGCCGCTGCGCGAACGGGAAGACGATATCGCCCCGCTGTCCCGGCACTTCGCGGCGCGGTTGGCGCAGCGGTTCGGCCGCCCGTTGTCACTCAGCGCTGAAGCGATTGCTTGGCTCGAGCAACAGCCCTGGCCGGGCAACGTTCGCGAGCTCGAGAACGCGATCGAGCGGGCCGCGGTGCTCACGAACCATGAGATACTGAGCCCGGTCGACTTCCGGATCGAACCTCTCCCGTCTCCCCTCTCCCAAGATCCTGGGGAAAAGGAAATGGGGAGTGGTACGCTCCGCGACGCTACCGAACGTGCGGAGCGTGAGGCGATTGTCGACGCCCTGAAAGCGACCGACGGCAACCGCCGAGCCGCGGCGGAGCGGCTGGGGGTGAGCCTACGGACGCTGTTTTACAAGATCGATCGCTACGGGATAGCCTAGGAGACATATGCAGGGTTTTGCATAAGTGCAGCATTCTGCAGGGGTTTTCGACGGCACGTCACGCATAACTGATTGTCATTACATAACTTACATGTCGGCATAGAACGTGTACTAGGGACCGGTCGAACAGGGGGTTCCATGGGTCGCAAAGGCTTCAGCACCATCGAACTGATCGTCGTCCTCCTCCTCATCGGCGTGATTGCGTCGATCGGGTTTCCACGGCTGCGCGACGCGCTCGAGAAGCAGAACGTCCGCAGCGCCAAGGCGCTGGTCGCGACGTTGGCCGCGACGGCGCGCGGCGCGGCGATTCAGCGCGGCTGTTCAGCCACGCTCAACCTCACCGTGGACAGCATCTGGGTGACGGCGTGCGGCGTGAACCCGCCGGCCGCCTCGGTCCAGGTGGGAACCAAGAAACTCGTCGGCGATGAGTTTAGCGTCGCGCTGAATTCGAGCGGTGGGTCGGTCGTATACGATCCGCGCGGGATCTCGACCGTATTTCAGGCCACCACGGTGCGCATCATCGGGCCGCATTATAGCGACTCGGTGATCATCAACGAGGTGGGGAGAGTGAGCAAGCAATGAACACCATCAAGAACAACAAGGGTTTCACGATCATCGAGGTCATCATCGCGATTATCGTGCTGACCGTCGGTGTGCTCGGCATGGTGACGACCGCCGCACTCGTCACGCGGATGATCGCGCGCGGGCAGCGGTCCGCGCAGGCCTCGGCCTTCGCGGGTCGCCGGCTCGAGCGCATGCGCGTCGCGGCATGCGTTGACGTGCAGCGCGTGAACGGCTCCGACACGTTGTACCGCGGGTCGACCTGGGTGGCGCTCAACAACTGGACGTTTACGGATGCCGGTAATCAGAACTACCGGCTCAAGATCGTGAGCATTTACAAGACGGATCAGAATAAAACTCGCAGAGACTCTACGGAGACCACGATTTCATGCAACACATTCCTATGAGCCGCGGCCGCGGCCGCCGCGGTTTCACGATCATCGAGGTGCTGGTTGCGCTCGTGCTGCTCGGGCTGGTGAGCGCCGCCCTGTACCGCGTGCTGGTCAACAACCAGCGCCTCTACATGGACCAGACGGCGCGCATCGATCTGTCCCAAAACATCCGGGCTGCCGGCACGATTCTGCCGGCCGAGTTCCGCGAGCTGGATGCGTCGGAAGGCGACATCACGGCGATGTCCGCCACGAGCATCTCGATTCGCGCGATGCGGTGGCTCGGGTTTGCCTGCAACACGCCGGGGTTGGGCGGTGCGCTGAACGGCGTCTCGCTCATCGTCCGCGGCGGTGCGCCGGGGCAGCCGCTGTTCTTCGGCGCGCGCGGGATCGACAACACCAAGGATTCCGTCCTGATCTATTACGACGGCAACGTGAACTCGCGAGCCGACGATTTCTGGGCGACGGGCTCGATCACAGCAGCGCCCAACGGGCAGAATTGCAATGACGGCACGAACGGGCAAAGGCTGATCCTGAATGTCAACCTGCTCGGGCTGGGCGCCAACGTCGCCGGCGCGATCCCGCTGGGTGCGCCGGTGCGCGGCTTCGAGCGCGTCATCTACCAGCTGTATCAGCCGGCAGGGGACACGTCCTGGTACGTCGGCTTTCAGCCGGCCAACCAGTCGATGCAGCCCCTCATCGGGCCCGTACTCACGAACGGTTTGACGTTCCAGTACTACGACGCGAACGGCAACGTCACCGCCGTCCGGTCGCAGGTCGCCCGGATCGACATCACGGTCCGCGCGCGGACCACCGCGGCCGTGCGCGCGGGTGGACAAGCAGCCGCGGCAACGATGGTCGATAGCGTCGTCACTAGTGTGGCATTGCGGAATAACCGGCGGTTTTAGGGCCGTCCGGAACTCATGAAGGAGCGAGGCATGAAACGGATCTTGCGGGATGAGCGCGGCATGGCGCTCGCAGTCGCGATCTTTGCCATGGTAGTCGTTGGGGCACTGGTCGCCGGAGCGTTCTTTGCCGGAACCCAGGAACAGCGGGTCGGTGAAAACCAGCGCCGCGTCCAGACTTCATTCGGCGTTGCGGAAGCCGGCGCGCAGGAACGGGTGCTGAGCTGGGATCCGTCGACGATGAATAAACGGCCCCTGTACTGCCCGTGCGCGGGCGGTGACTCGGTGCCGATTCCGTCAGTGGGAGCGGATACCGTCGCACCGGGCGGCTCCGGTCGCTACTTCGGAAATAGCTTCAAAGTCGGGCCGAACCTGTTCCTGATCGATGTGACCGGTCGCGACAGGGCGAGCGCTGCTGGGGCGATCGCCGGCGGCGGCGGCGCGCAGCAACGCATCGGCATGATCACGCGCATCGCGCCCGTCGACTTCGGCATCAAGGCGTCGCTCACAACGCAGGGTCTCGTGAGCATGAGTGGTAATGCCAACATCAACGGTGCGGACCAGATCCCGACCGGTTGGACAAGCTGCGATCCTGCAGGTCCCCCGCAGGCGGGTGTCCGCGATAATGGCGGTAACGTCACTGAAAGCGGTAATGCGAACGTGCTGGGGACGCCGCCCGTCGTGAACGACCCGACGGTCAACAACAGCACGTTCAGCTCGTTCGGCGGGGCCACGTACGCCCAGATGGCGGCGCGTGCAACGATTACGCTTCCGCCGGGCAACTATACGACGGACGCGGTCGTCACCAATGGCGTGTGCGATAGGACCGTGCTTACCAACTGGGGTGACGGGATGAATCCGGGCTCTTTATGCAGCAATTATTTCCCGATCGTTCACGTTCCCGGGTCGATTACGCTCAACAACGTCCAGGGACAGGGTATCTTATTGGTAGATGGTGACTTGGACGTCCAAGGATCCTATCAGTTTTTCGGCATCGTTGTGGTCCAGGGCGACCTGAAGACGTCCGGTGGTGGCTCGACCGACGCGCACTTCTGGGGCGGCGTGATGGCCAAGAACGCCGACCTCTCGGTGCAGAACTTGAGCGGTAAGGCGACGCTGAACTTCTCTAGCTGTAGTATTAACGCGGTGTTACAAGCCACGAGCCCGATTTCGATGATGCGTTCCAGGGGCTGGGTACAGCTCTATTAAGTGGCCTAAGTTGCAGTAGCCACGACAGTTGTTGCTTCGGCCTCAAGTCGATTCGAGGCTTGACAGGATAAGGGGCGGGGCCTATTGTAGTTTGCCCTCGCCCCTTCTTGTCTCTACGCCAAAAGGTGCACATGGCCCTTTTTGGGTTATTTGGCGGCAAAAAAACCTCAGTCGGCCTCGATATCGGCTCCGGTATCATCAAACTCGTGGTCATCGACCATGGGGGGAGCGAAGCCGAGCTGACGAAGGTCGCGACAACGGAAGTCGCCGCCGACGCCATCGTCGAGGGCGAAGTCATGGACCCCGGCCTTGTTTCGGAGGCTATTCGGGGTCTGTTCGAGGCCGCCGGCGTCAAGCGCAAATCGGTCGTCACCGCGGTCGGCGGCCGCGATGTGATCGTCAAGAAAATCCAGATGGACCGGATGAAAGAAGCCGATGCCCGCGAGGTCATCCGCTGGGAAGCCGAGCAGCACGTTCCGTTCGATATGGCCAACGTGGAGCTCGACTTCCAGATCCTCGATCCGGACGCCGAAGGCCTTCAAATGAACGTGCTGCTCGTCGCCGCCAAACGGGAATTGGTGGAGAGCAGAGTCGGGTTGTTAACCGAGGCCGGGCTCGATCCCTCCGTCATCGACGTCGATGCGTTCGCGATCCACAACGCCTTCGAGCTGAACCACCCCGACGCGATGCAGGGCGTCGTGGGACTCGTCAACATCGGTCACGAAGTGACCAACGTGAACATCCTCGAGGATGGCATCCCCGTCCTGACCCGTGACCTCTCGGTCGGCACGCGGCGGTTCCGCGAAGATCTCCAGCGCGAAAAGGGGCTCGCGAGCGAAGAGGCCGAGAAGGTCATTCAGGGGTCGTCGCAGCATGCGGACCTGGCCGGGTACGTCAGCGCCCGCGGCGAAGAAATCGCGACGGGTGTGGAGCGCGCGGCGGCGTTCCTCGCGACCGCGTCGCGCTCGGCGGGCGGATTGTCCCGCGTCTACACGACGGGTGGCGGCGCGCGCATCCCGGGCCTCAACGATGTCCTCGGCGCACGCCTGAGAGTGCCGATCGAGCTGGCGAATCCCGTGCAGCGCTTGCGCGTGCGGGATGACGTGTTCGAAACGGTGCCGGTCGACGAGGTCGCGCCGTTACTCATGCTGGCCGTCGGTTTGGCGCTGAGGCGCGCCTCATGATTGAAATAAACCTACTCCCAGGAAAGAAGAAGGCCGCGAAGGGCGCAGGCATGAAGCTGTCCATGCCGGACTTCAGGGGCCTGATCGCGCAGGTCAAGGATCCGTGGCTGATCGGCGCGATTGGCGCGTGGGTGCTCGTCGGGGGCGGCGGCGCGCTCTTGTTCATCACCGACCGCGCCCGTCTTGCGGCCGCGGAGACGCGTCTCGAGACGGACCGCACCGAGGCGCGCCGCTGGGAAATCGTCATCGCCCAAAAGCGGCAGGCGCAAAAGGTGCGCGATTCGCTGCTCTATGAAATCAACGTGATCCGCCAGATCGACGCCGATCGGTATATCTGGCCGCACGTTCTCGACCAGGCGACGAAGGCACTGCCGCCGTACACCTGGATCACACAGGTGCGCACCGCGTCGGCCATCGTCGCGCCCGGAGCCGGGCAACCGAACAACGGGCCGGTCACGATCGAGCGTGACTCGAGCGGTGCACCGGCGGTGAGCGTCTCGATCGAGGGGCGCACGGTCGATATCCAGGCCTATACGACGTTTCTGCGGCAGCTCGCCGCGTCGCCGTGGTTCACCGACGTGACGCCGGCCAGCTCGCAGACGGTGATCGAAGCCGATCGTCCCGTCACATCGTTCACGGTGACGGTGCGCTATCGGGTCGCGGATTCGGTGTACATCCGCACTATCCCGCTCGTGCAATCGGTGAGGTAGAGGACTATGGCACTCGGTTTGCCTACCGACCAACGCGGCCAGATCATGCTGCTGCTCGTCGTTGCGGCGCTGGCCGGGGGCTACTTCTTCTGGACGAAGAAGCACACCCCCGACATCGCGCGGATCAACGAGGCGAATCAGCAATCCGACAGTCTCGAGCGGATCATTGCGTCTGCGAAGGCCGACATTGCGAGCGGCACGCTCGAGGATTTGCGCCGTCGCGTGGAACAATACCAGGGCTCGCTCGAGCTGATGCGGCGACTGGTACCGGACCGCAACGAAGTGCCGACGCTGATCGACGACATCTCGACGAAGGCCAAGGTGCGCGGCATCACCATCGGCAAGATTCAGCCGCTGCTCCCCGAGCCCGGCTCGCCCTTCGATACGTACCGCTATCGGCTCGAGGTCTACGGGCATTACGACCAGATCGGCGAATATCTCGCCGACGTCGCGTCGCTGCCGCGCATCATCGTGCCGCAGGACGTGATGCTGTCGTCCGCATCGCCGGCCGCGCAGAAGCTGCTCGGCGACACGGCGGGTGCGCTGCTCCTGGCCGAATTCTCGATTCGGACCTTCGTGAAGGCGTCGGCACCGCCGGCGCCCAAGCCCGCGGGAGCGCCTCGTGCGCGCAGCTAGCCCCGCGCCGGCAGCGATCGCGCTCGCATTCGCCCTGGTGTCGGCTCCGGCCGCTGCGCAGCAGCCGGAGCGCGACTCGACCGCGGCGGCGCCGCAGTCGCTGATCCGCGAGGTGTTCGCGTACGAAGGCGGCGGGCGCGATCCGTTCATGTCGCTACTCAAATCGGGCGACGTGCGGCCGCTGATTTCCGACTTGAAGCTGACGACCGTCGTGTACGACGGGCGGTTCGCATCCCGCAGCGTCGCCGTGCTGCGGGACATCACCAATCGGCGCATCTACCGGGTGAAAGCGGGCGACATCATCGGGCGCTTGAAGGTCACGCAGATCCGGCCCCGTGAGGTCGTATTCACCGTGCAGGAATTCGGGTTCGAGCGGCAGGAAACGCTGTCGCTCGCCAAGCAGGAGGAGACGCCATGAAGGCTCTATGTCGCCTCACGCTCCTGCTCGCCGTCGTTGCTCCCCGGGCCCTTGCGGGGACAACGATGGACGGGCGGGACGGAGAGGTACGGGGTGTGAGCGTAGTGCCGGCCACCGGCAAGGTCGAGATCGTCATCGACGTGCAGGGGGCCGCGCTCATCCAGGACTTCACGCTCTCGAATCCCGCGCGGCTCGTCATCGACCTGCAGGGCACTCGGCTCACGGGGCCTGTGGCGTTGTACGACGGCCAGAATCGTGGCGGCGTGCGCAACGTGCGCTACGCGCAGTTCAAGCCCGACGTCGTTCGCGTCGTGATCGATCTCGACGCGCTGAAGGACTATCAAGTCGAGCGTGGGGCGGGACAGGTGCGCGTGCGCATCGGCACCGAACGCACCGCCTTCGCTGCATGGTCGAGCAGCACGGTGGCGCCCGCGCCCGTCGCGGTCGTTCCCCCTCGCCGCGATGCGGAGAGGGGGTCAGGGGGTGAGGCCGCCGCGCGTGTCACCACGCCGACATTGGCCCAACCGATGTCCATCGAGGAATACCTCGCCGCGCACCGCGCCGAAGTGGTGCAGTCGCAGGCGGCGCGCATCACCGTGCAGTGGGACAACGCCAGCATCGAGGACGTCGTCGCGGGGTTCGCGGCGTTCAGCGGCCGCACGATCATTCTCGGCAAGGACATCAAAGGCACCGTCACCGCCGAGGTGAAGAACCAGCCGTGGGACCTCGCGATGTACGCGGTGCTCGAATCGCAGGGCCTCGCCGTGAAAACGCTGCCCGGCGGCATCCTCAATGTCCTGAGTCAGCTGGAGCTGGCGCGCGCGGACTCGACCGTGCCGATCACGACGCGCCTCGTGCGCGTCAATTATGCCAAGGCGACCTCGCTCGTGCCGTCCGTCGCCTCGATTGTCACCAAGCGCGGTCAGGTCGTCGCGGACTCGACGAGCAACTCGCTGGTGATCACCGAGGTCACCTCGCGCATCGACGAGGTCGTGGAATTCGTGAAGGGTCTGGACCAGCGCACGCCGCAGGTCTCGATCCAGGCGAAGATCATCTTCGTGGACCGCCAGGACGTCGAGCAGATCGGCATCAAGTACGATCTCGGGTCGACGACCCAGTTCTTCAACAAGCTCGTTCAGCGCCCCGATCCGCGCACCGCCAAACCGGTCGATACCGACCTCGACGGCGTCCCCGACGCCCTCGTACCTACGGCGAACTTCCCGTCCAACGAGAACATCGTCTCGCTGGGCGGCAACTCCCTCTCGGCGCTCGGCAACGCGAGCCAGGAAGTCGTGAATCCGGCGCTCGACCTCATCTTCTCGACGGCGATCGGCAACTTCGATCTGACGGCGTTCCTGCAGGCGCTGCAGAGCGTCGAGCTGGCAGACATCCAGGCAGAGCCGACGATCACCACGCTCGATAACCGGCAGGCGGAGATTCTCGTCGGCGACCGTGTGCCGATCCGAGTCATCGACGTGAGCGCCGTGAGCACAGGCGGCGGGACCGGCACCCCGGTGCCGCGCGCGACGGTGTCATTCCAACAGACCGGTATCAACCTCCGTGTCACACCGCACGTGACGGGCACGCGCCAGATCCTGATGGAGGTGCATGCCGAGCGCTCCAACGTCCGTCCCGCGTCGGTGGACATCGGATTCACCTTCCAGACGCAGCAGGCGGACAACCAAATCCTGGTCAATGACGGCGAAACGGCTGTAATTGGCGGACTTACGGTGACCGAGGTCACGGTAACGAAGTCCGGAATTCCGTTCCTTGTAGATCTGCCGATTCTGGGCAAACTGTTCGGCTTCACCTCCCAGATCGAGAGTCGGCGTGATCTGCTCATACTGATCACGCCACACATCATCGACGATTTGGTCGCGCCCAGCGGGCAGTAATCCCGCGGGCCGATAAAAGCGGAGAGGGTAGATATGCGGCTGGTCAGAGGGAGTACCGCAATTCTGAGTATCGGCTCGCTCGCGCTGGCTGTCTACGCGTGCGAGACGACACGCCGTATTGGCGGCGTCCAGCCCGACACCCAGTCGCCGGTCATCACACTCACCAACACCGCCGGGGATACGCAGGATATCGCCGGCGGGCTGCGCTTCACCGTGCAGGCCAACGACAATCTGGGTCTGAAGACCATCGACCTGCGGTTCAGCGGCGGTCTGAACGGCGTGCTCGACACCATTTTTCACACCGCGGTCACAGTTTACAACGTCGCCCACACCCTCACGTTCGGTGCGAACTCGGGCAACGGCGGCAACATCACGATCATCGGCCGCGCCACCGACGGCAACGGCAATTTTTCCGAAGACACGATCACCATCTTCCTTTCGAACGTCCAGGCGCTCCAGATCACACTGATATCGCCTACCGCTGGTGCGGTCGCGTCGCAGAACCGCTCCATCCCCATCGAGGTCCGCGCGATCCAGAATTCGGGAATCGCCAAAATCGGCTTCCTCGTGAATCCGCGGTCTTCCGTCAGCAACCCCACGACGCCGCCGAACGACTCGATCGTCTTCCTCGGCACCCTGCAGGACACCGTCGACTACACCGATACGCTCACGGTCCTGGCCGCAACGGGGACGTTCGACGTGGTCGGATTCGCCGAGGACTCGGCGGGACGACGCCTGTACAGCAACATCGTCACGGTCACGATCCAGTCTGCGGCCAACGACGTCACTCCGCCGCTAGTGGCCCATAAGATCAACCCGCGGGTCGAGGTCGACGACACGGTCATCGTGCGCGCCACCGACGCCAGCGCCATTGCGTGGATCGGATTCCGGGTCGACACGGGTCCCGCGCCCGGTGTGCTGCTCAAGTTCGACACCATCTTTGTGGGCGCCGGGAACCTCACCGACGTCACACGCCGGGCCAGCCTCGCCCTCGGCACCGTGCTGCCGCCGGGCGTCTTACCGAAATCGATCGTCGTGCGCGGCTACGCCTGTGACGCGGCGACCGCACGCAACTGCTCGTACACGAACACCACGACGCTCTTGCCCGTCGCGCCCGTCCGTAGCGCTCGCATGAGCAAGAGCGCTGGCCCCGGCCCCAGCATGTCGCCGGCCGGCTTGATCGACACAGTGATCGTGGTCAACGGCATCACCGTTCCGCTCCAGGGAGCGGGGAGCATCGCCGACGCCATTTACAACGCCAATCGTCGCGAGCTCTACCTGACCAACCCGGCATTCAATCGGGTCGACGTGTTCCAGGTTGCCAACACATCGTTCGTCGCCGGGGGCATTCCGACTGCCGGCGGCCAACCGTGGGGCATCGCGCTTTGGCCGCGCGACACGCTCGGCGGCTACAAGGACACGCTCATCGTCGCGGATGCCGGCGGCACGTACCTTGGGATCATCAACGTCGGTGCCGGCGGACCGCGCCAGATCATCTGGCGCCAGGATCTGCCCGATTTCATCATCCAGACGTACAAGGTGATCGTGCAGGCGGGCGGCACCGCCGTGCACATCACGGATTACCACACCTCCGACTTGCCCCAGTACGTCGCGAGCGTGTGCCGGCCGGTGAGCGGCAGCTCCACCTGTCATGCGGACTCGGTGTTCGCGCTGTACTCGACCGCCCCGACGGGTGCGGAATCACCGCCCTTCGTCCACCGCGCCACGCTGCGGATGGAGAAGCTGATCAACACGGTGAATCCCGCCTTGAAATACGGGCACCTGTTCTGGGAAATCGCGACGTCGTCGTTCACGACCGGCAGCGATACGCTGCGCATCTTCCTGAGTCGCGGCCGCAACTTCGGCAAGGTCGTGCTCTCGGCGTGCGCCGGCGTGACCGTCGATCTCCCGTCGATGGGGCTCGGGGACCGCACCTTCGCGCGGAACTCGGGGAACTTCACGCACTCCTTCTTTGGCGAAGGCGGCAACATCAGTGCGGCGTTCGCGCGCGTCATGTCGTACGATGCGCGCGCCCTGCTGAGCCAGGGCGCCGGGACATTCGCAAACTGCAGCACCGGCACCACCACGACCGACCAGGGCGAGAACGACGTAGACTTCGGTATGTCGCCGGGTCGCGACGTCAGCGACTTCATCGCGAACACCGGCGTGAAGGTCGTGTCGGTCGCGACGAACTTCAACGGACTGACGAATGCCGTGCGCGCCGATTCGATCTACTACCTGGATCAGGACCTGCGCCGGAAGGTGACCTCCGCCGCGCCTCCGGGGCCGTCGCCCCTGACGCCCGGCATGGACATGAACTACTTCCACGATTTTGCGCCCACGGGCGACTGCCCGCCGACCGCCACATTTTGCGGTGGCGGCACGGACAAGAATCAGCGCCTCCTCTTCTCGGCGAACCCGAACGGCAATATCGACGTCTTCGACACCTACTTCGGGGATTTCCTCGGGTCGATTCCAGTGCGCGATCCGGTGATCGGGCCGCTGCGGGTGGCACGTGACGTCGGCGGTAACCAGCTGCTGTTCGGAGTGACGGCGACCGGGCTCCTGGTGCTGCAGCTGCCGCCGTTCGTGAACCCGCTCCCGGTGCCGCCGCGCTGACGCCTACGGGCGTCTAGAACATGCTGGGCCGAGCCCGACCAAGGTCGGGCTCGGCTGTTATATAGAAGGAATACAGGGGGGCGCATGACTTTCCGGTTCACGACGGCGGGCGAGTCGCATGGCCGCGGTCTGGTGGGAATTCTCGAGGGTATTCCCGCCGGTCTCCCGGTGTCTGCCGCCGACGTGGACGTGGAGTTGAAGCGGCGCATGGGCGGCTACGGCCGCGGCGCCCGCATGAAAATCGAATCCGATCGCATCGAATGGCTGGCCGGCGTGCGCGCCGGCGAAACCCTCGGCTCCCCCATCGCAATGCTGATCTGGAATCGCGACTGGGAGCACTGGCAGGACGTCATGGCCCCGGAAGCCGACGCGACGCCCGACCCCCAGGGCCGCCGGCGCCAGGTGACTAGGCCCCGTCCGGGCCACGCCGATCTCGCCGGCTCGCTCAAGTACGACCGCCTGGACGCCCGCGACATTCTGGAGCGCGCCAGCGCCCGCGAGACCGTCGCTCGGGTGGCGTGCGGAGCGATCTGCAAGAAGCTGCTGCGCGAATTCAGCATCGAAATTGGTTCTCACGTAGCGGAGCTGGGAGGCGTCACCGCCAAGCCCCAGCCCCCAGTCCCGAGCCCCTTGAACGAGACCGCGGACCGCAGCCCGGTGCGCTGCCTGGATCCAGACGCCGAGCGGGAGATGGTGGCCCGGATAGACGCCGCGAAGGCTGCCGGCGACACGCTCGGCGGCATCGTCGAAGTGATCGCCCTGGGTGTCCCGGTCGGGCTCGGATCGCACGTCTCCTGGGATAGAAAGCTCGACGGCCGGCTCGCGCAGGCGTTGATGTCGATTCCCGCCGTGAAGGGGGTCGAGCTGGGGCTCGGATTCGAGGCGGCGCGCCGCAAAGGCTCGGAAGTGCACGATGAAATCCTGCCGGGCTTCGCCCGCGCGACGAACCGTGCCGGCGGCACCGAGGGCGGGATGACGACGGGCGA
>DASWEL010000085.1:0-4598 GCA_036394755.1 Gemmatimonadales bacterium
GCGTATGGCCGTTGAAGACCAGCTTGCCGCCGTCAGTGTGAAGGGCGACTTCGAGCACGCCATTGGGCTTGCGGCTGAGGCGGGCGTTCGGGAACGCCTCGCGATAGGTGTCGAACTTGACCATTGGGCCTCCTTATCGACGGGAATGAATCTTTGTCTAACGAACGTGCTGCGGACCCCTTCCTGATCACTCACTGCTCAACGGCACACGCGCGCTATCACGGGCGCCCAAAACGACTACGATCGCCACCTCACTTCACAGAAGCTTCTCCACCGTGATCGGAAGGTCCCGTACTCGCTTGCCGGTTGCGTGATATACGGCATTCGCGATCGCCGGCGCCACCGATACGGCGGTGAGCTCCCCGAGGCCCTTGGCTCCGAGTGGGCTCGCTTCCTCATCGAACTCGCCGACGAACAGGACGTCCAGCGCCGGGATGTCCGCGTTCGTCGGTACGAGGTAGCCGGAATAGTTGCGGTTCAGGAAGCGGCCCAGCATCGGATCGGTCTCCGATTGCTCCAGCAGCGCTTGCCCGACGCCCCAGATGATCCCGCCGATCGCCTGGCTGCGGGCGGTCTTGGGATTGATAGTTCGGCCGGCGTCGTACATGCCGAGGAAGCGGTTCAGGCGCACCAGGCCCAAGTCGGGGTCGACGCGTACTTCGGCGAAGACCGCGGCAAAGCTGAAGATCGCCTTCGGTCCGTTCGCCTCTTCGACCGGATCGTAGTTCCCGTCGCCGACCAGCGTGGCAAGCCCGTTGCGCGCCAGCAGCTCGGCATACGTGATTTGCAGATTCTTTCTCGCCAACACCAGCCTGCCGTCGCTGATGAGCACGTCGTCGCGAAGCTCACCGGAGAAGGGCGCGTTTCGCCCGCATAGGGCCAGCTCGATTGCCCGGTCGCGCGCGGCCTTCGCTGCCAGCATGACGGAGGCACCCGCGTTGGCCATCGTCGCCGAGCCGATAGAGGCGTGAGAGGCCGGCAATCTCGTGTCGCCGAGCCGCACGCTCACTTTCTCCGGCGGCAGCCCCAACGTGTCCGCGGCCACCTGCCGCATGACCGTGTAGGTGCCGGTGCCAAGGTCGTGCGTTCCGGCCTCCACCAGGGCCGACCCGTCCCGCTTCAAAATGACCCGTGCCTTCGCCGGCCAGCGCCAGTGCGTGTAGATCGCACCCGCCATCCCCTGCCCGATCAGGTAGCGGCCGTCCCGCATCGAGCGTGGCTCGGGCGTTCGCTTATCCCAGCCGAAGCGCGCCGCGCCTGCCGTGAGGCACGTGCGCATGGCGCGCGTGGAGAAGGGGCGGCCGCTGTGGGGGTCGATTTGGGTGTCGTTGAGCAGCCGCAGCGCGACGGGATCGACGCCGGTCGCGTAGGCGAGCTCGTCCATGGCACTCTCGAGCGCGAAATGCCCGAGCGCCTCGTGGGGCGAGCGCATCGCGGTCGGCGTATTGCGATTCACATGGACGACCTTGTGGTTCGTCGAGATGCCACCGCTGGCCGCCCACAGCGAGCGCGCGACCAGCGCCGCATACTCGATGTAGTTATCGAAGACCGGCGTCGGCGAAATGCTCTCGTGGCGGATGCCGGTCAGCTTGCCATCCTTGCCGGCCCCGAGCGCGATCGTCTGAACCGTTGCCGGCTGGTGGCCGACCATCGAATACATCTGCGCCCGCGTGAGCTGCACGCGCACCGGACGGTTCAGCGTCTTCGCGGCGAGCGCCGCCAGCAGGGTATGCGGCCAGACATAGGCCTTCCCACCGAACCCCCCACCCAGGAAGTGCGACATGACATTGATCTTCTCCGGCGGTACGCCGAGCACGATCGACACCAGCTCCCTGGTGCCAAAGATGTGTTGGGTGGTTTCATAGAGCGTGAGCGCGCCGTCCGCGTCCCAGACCGCCGTCGTCGCGTGCGGCTCCATCTGGTTGTGGTGCCGGTCGGACGTCGAGTAGGTGCACTCCATCTTGACGGCGGCACCGGCGATTGCCTTCTCAGCATCCCCGACCGACGAGGCGACCGGCCACAGGAATTGCGGAGGATCAACGGCGTCCCTCGCCGTCTGCGGGCCGAACACCACGGGCTGGCGCGCTTCGTACTCGACCCTGATCAGCGTGCCAGCATGGGTCGCCTGATCCAGCGTCGCGGCGACGACGAACGCGATCGGCTGGCCAGCGTAGTGGATCCTCTCGTCCTGAAGTGGCAGATACGATTGCCCGTGCGGATGCAGGTGGCTCCACGGCTTTGGCGTCGGGTTCATGCGCGGCATGTTCCGATGGGTGAACACCGCCAACACGCCTGGGGCCTTTTCTGCGGCGGTGGTGTCGATGGATACCGTCCGACCGTTCGCGATGGAGCTGTGGACGATCGCCGCGTACGTCGCGCCTGGAATGGGGATATCTGCCGTGTAGCGCGCACCACCGGTCACCTTCAGCCGCCCATCGAAGCGTGAGATCGGTCGACCGATGGCATTCATGCGCGTGCTCCCGCTGTCTGCAGCGCGCGCAGGGCGACGCGCTGGGCCAGGTCGATCTTGAAGGCGTTGTGAGCGAGCGGGCGAGCCTCGGTGAAGGACCGGGCGATCGCCGCCCTGAGCGTGTCGATGTCGTCGAGCGATGCCCCACGGAGCGCCATTTCGGCCGCTCGGAGGCGCCATGGCTTGTGCGCCACGCCGCCCAGCGCGAGCCGCGCCGAACGGATACTCCGACCATCGGTCGCGACTGCGGCCGCCGCCGATACGAGCGCGAATTCGTAGGACTGGCGATCGCGGATCTTGAGGTAGTGCGAGGCGCGACCCTCCGCACACGCGGGGACCTCGATCGAGACGATCAGGTCGCCCCGACCGAGCGCGTTGTCGCGCTCCGGCGCATCGCCGGGCAGGGGATGGAAATCGGTGGACGGGATGGCTCGTTCGCCCGCCGTCCCGCGCACCACGATCGTCGCGTCGAGCGCCGCAAGCGCCACCGCCACATCGGATGGGTTCGTGGCGACGCAGGATTCGGACCAGCCGAAGATCGCGTGGTTGCGATTGAGGCCGTGCCGGGCTGAGCAGCCGGAGCCGGGTCGCCGCTTGTTGCACGGGGGATCATCCTCGTCGCGGAAGTAGGCACAGCGCGTGCGCTGCATGATATTGCCGCCCATCGACGCCATGTTGCGGAGCTGGCCGGATGCGGAGAACAGCAGCGCCTCGGCGATGACCGGGAACCGTCGACGCACCTCCATATCCGCTGCCACGTCGCTCATCCGGGTCAGGGCGCCGATGCGCAGACCACCGTCTGGCACCGCCTCGATCCGCGCCATATTGGGCAAACGGTTGATGTCGAGCAGGCGCTCGGGGAGCGCTACGTGGTCCTTCATCAGGCCGATGAGGTCGGTACCGCCCGCGATGAACGCGAGCTCGGGGTCCCGGGCATGCGCCGCGATCGCAGCCGCCGGGTCATCGACCGTCGAAAGCGTGAAGGGATGCATTGCTCAGCTCCTCCCCGCCGCTTCGGCGACGGCATCGACGATATTGGGATAACACGCGCAGCGACAGAGATTGCCGCTCATCCGCTCGCGAATCTCCGCGCGAGACAGATCCGCCATGGTGAATGGCCTGCCGGTATCGGCCGTGGCGGCGCTTGGCCAGCCCGCTTTTGCCTCTTCGATCATGGCGATGGCCGACGTGATCTGTCCGGAGGTACAGAACCCGCACTGGAAGCCGTCGTGCTCGATGAACGCCGCCTGCATTGCGTGGAGATCGCCGTCCCGCTCCAGCCCTTCTATCGTGGTGATGCATCTGCCGTTCTGCATCGCGGCCAGGGTCATGCAGGAAAGAACGCGGCGGCCCTCGACATGGACGGTACATGCTCCGCATTCGCCGCGATCGCACCCCTTCTTCGTCCCGGTCAAGCCGAGTTCATCACGCAAGGCATCAAGCAATGTCGTGCGCGGCTCGACCGTCATGCTCCGAACCCGGCCGTTGACCGTCATGCTGACGGGCACGCGCGCGTCGTCGTGCGTCATAGAGTTCTCGCCCCCTCACGTGGGACCGTCGCCGTCGGTTTCGTCGTCGCCTTGAGTCCTGCCGCCCTCAGGACAAGCTCACTCTGCGGCGCCCACGCTGACACTCTTGCGACATCCTGCTTCAACAGATAGACCGATACCGCGAAGAGGACGAGGTCCTTCATGAGGAACGGCACGTTGCCCGCCATGGCCGGAAACCCGCCGGCAGATGCCGCCCAGCCGTCCGGCATGAACGGGATGATCGTGACGGTTCCGAGGAAGGCCGCGCAGGAACCGAGGGCGCCGAGAATTCCCAGTCGTTTGTGCCAGAATCCCAGGAACAGGAGCAGCGCGAACGACCACTCCGACACGCCGAGAGCCCAGCTCGCGCCCCGGACGCCGAAGACGGGGTACATCCACGAAATCAGCGGGCCGTTGCTGATATAGGGAACCAGCACCTGTGCCTCGTACTCGAACCACTTCTGGTACCCGAAGAACAAGAAGAGAACGACCATCGACGCGCGAATCAGGTGGTAATCGAGGTCCTCTTTGAGCAGGCCGAGCTTGATGAACGCGCTGATGAACCAGTTCATGGTGTTGGGTCCCCTCCTTTGTGGCCT
>DASWEL010000086.1:0-45455 GCA_036394755.1 Gemmatimonadales bacterium
GTCGGTCAACAACACAATCGTTCCCGCGTCCGGGAATGCCGCGCCTTCGCTCCAGAGCGGGAGTCGCCCGCGCGTGAGAGAGTCGTACGTCTCGCGGGTCGGCGCGAGGATGATGCGAATCGGGCGATCGGGCAGCGCACCGATGCCGGGGAAATCAGGTGCATGGTCGGCCGCTTCCGCCACGGAAGCCGCCAACGTTTGCTGATTCGGCCATGCGATGGCGGTCACTCGACCTACGGTGATCGCGGTGGGACCCTGCAGCAGCAGGGCAAGCAGCGCTATTCCCGCGGCGGCTCCTCGCCCTTGGCGACAAGCTCGAGCATTTCCTGACACTTCTTGCCCCAGGGATTGAACTTGTTCGCCTTGAAGCCGTCTTCCCACGTGGACTTAGCTTTCGCCTGATCCCCGGCGAACCAATGGGCGCGACCGAGCTCGTAGTAGGCCTCGATCAGGTTGGGACCGAGCTTGATCGTCTTCTCGAAGAATGTCTCCGCGTCCTCGAACATCTCACGTTGCAAATACACGAGGCCGAGATAGAAGTGCGCATACAACGTCGCCTTCCTGTCGTTGTCCAACCGGATCGCTTTCGACAGGTGCTCGATCGCTTCGCCGAAGATCCGTTTCTTCAGGCAGATGTAGCCGACGTTGATGCGCGCGAGGGAATTCGCCGGCTCCTTCATCAGCACTTTCTGGAACGTGCCGAGCGCGTCGTCGTAATCCTCGTGCAGCATCTGCGCCCAGCCGAGCAGTGACTCAGCCTGCGTCTCGCCGGGCGAGAGCTGCAGCGCCTTGGTGAGGGCCTGAATCGCGCCCGCGTGGTCGCCGAGGGAGATGAGGCTCCAGCCCTTCTCGATGAAGGTCGTCGCGCCGATGTGGTCGGCGTGGAGGACCGGCCGTTGTCCGGTGAATTCCGGAGCGGCGGCCTGCTTCGTGTCGGCGGCCAGCTGCTTGTAGCGATCGACGAGCTGGCGGATGTCGTCCTTGAGCTGCGTCATCTCGCCGAGCATCCCGTCGACCTTCTTGAAGAACGCGATGATCTCGCGCTTCGCCGCTTCACGCTCGGCGGTTCCGGGAGGGCCTCCCCCCTCGAGCTGCCGGGCGATGGCATCGTACTCGCGGCGCAGCGCGGCGACGGGTGATTCGGCCATCATGTCGCTCCCTGCAGCGCCATTTTTTCCTTCGCATTGAGCAGCTTGTTCGTGTTCAAGACCACAATGGTGCGGCCATTCTGCACCACCAGACCGGAGATGTATTCCGCCGCGAGTCCCCTCACGATGCCGGGGGGCGGCGTCACCGCCTCCGCCGCCACCTGCATCACTTCCGTGACCGCGTCGACGATCATGCCGATCTTGCCGCCATCGAACTCCAAAATGACGGTGCGCGTATCCTCGCGCAGCGGCGCGGCGGCGCCGAGGCGCTTGCGCAAATCGACGAGCGGGATCGCGCCGCCCTGATACTGGAGGACGCCTTCGAGAAACTCCGGCGCCTTGGGCAGTGGCGCGGGCGCCTCGTAGCGGAGAATGCGCTCGACTTGAAAGATGTTGAACGCGAAGTCCTGGCCGCCGACCTTGAACGTGACCAGCTGGACGTCGTCGCCACCCAAGCTGCTGGTCGTCGTCATGGGATCCGGTCTCCCAGCGCGTCCAAATCGAGAATCGGCACGAGAGCACCCTGCTGCTCCCCCACCCCCGCGGCCCAGGGCAGCGTCTGCCCCCGCGGCACCGGTAGCGGCTGCTCGCGCACAACCGCATCGGCGTCATCGACTTCGAACGCGACCTGCCGGCCCCCGGCGCCGAGCTCCACCAGCACGACGGTCCGGACACCGCTCGGAACTCCAGGAACGGCGGGCGGCGTATCGCTTCCGGTGAGAAACGCTCCCAAATGGATGAGCGGAACGAGCCGCCCGCGCAGCGGCGTCAGACCTCGTACCGCCGGGAGCTTGCGGGGGATGTGCAGTACTTCCGTCGCATCACCCACCTCGAGCACGCGGGCGACCGGCAGTCCGTACGATTTCCCCTCGGAACGCACAAGCAAGTAGCCCTTCATCAGATTCTCTGCCCTCTCCGCATCAATTCGGCAGCGATTCGATCGGCGATCTGGCCGAGCGGGAGCACGGCATCGACGCCACCGGCCTGCACCGCGGCGACGGGCATGCCCGGAATGACGGCCGTTTCCCGATCCTGCGCGAGACCGGTTGCGCCCGCGTCACGCATCGCGCGCAACCCACCCGCCCCATCGCGCCCCATGCCGGTCAGCACGACGCCGACCGCGCGTGCGCCGTACACGTCCGCGATGGAGCGGAATAAAGGATCAGCCGCCGGACGTACGCCCCAGAGAGGGGCGGATTGGTCGAGCGCGATCACCGGACCGTCGGGAGCGGAACGCACCCGCATATGATAATCGCCCGGGGCCACGTATGCCGTGTCGGCGACGATCGGCGCGCCGTCGGCTGCCTCGACGACGCGCAACGGGCTCATCGAGTCGAGTCGCTCCGCCAGACTGCGCGTGAACTTCGGCGGCATGTGTTGCACGATGAGCACGGCAGCGCGGCGGCCGGTGGGCAAGCGCGGCACAACGTCGGCGAGCGCGCGCGGGCCGCCGGTCGACGCGGCGATGCCCACGGCGAGCACAGCGCGGCCGCGCAGTGCGAGCTCCGGCGGATGGACAACGGGCGCCGGTGGTCGCGCGAGGACGTTGACGTGCGAGACGTCGGCCGCGAGCGCGCGGCGCACCGCCGCGATGAGCTGCGGCGCCAGCGACTCCAGCGCGGCCCGCGGGTGGCCGAAGACCTCGGGCGGCGGCTTGGCGACGATTTCGACGGCGCCGAGCTCCAGCGCCCGAATCGCCGACTGCGTACCAGGACCGGCGTGCGCGCTGACGACGACGATGGGCCGCGGCGATTCCGACATGATGTAGCCGATGGCGCCCAGGCCGTCGAGCTGCGGCATCTCGAGATCGAGCGTGACGACGTTCGGCTTGTATTGATGCACCTTGCGGATCGCGTCCAGCCCGTCGCGCGCGGTCGCGACGACGCGAAACTCCCCCGTCTCCGCTTCGCCGCCGCCCAGCACGTCGACCAGCACGCGCCGCATCAGCGCGCTGTCGTCCGCGATGACGACGGTCGGTTTGGAGGCGCGATCAGATGACGGATTCACTGGCGCCCACCGACCGGATCTCGACTCGGCCGTCCTTGACGTGAAACCGGACGCTGCGGCCGCGCTCGCCGCCCACGGATTCACGCAGAATCGGGATCCCCGCCACTCGCAACGAAGTGCGGGCAGCGAGGACGTTGCGCTCGCCCATCTGGATCGTGCCCGGGGTGACGAGCTGGCTGAACATGCTGGCGCCGCCGGCCAGCTTGGCGACGAGGCGCCGCGGGTCGGCGCCCAGCGCCTTCAGGCGCTCGATCAGCAGCGGCACCGCGGTTTCGGGAAACTTGGCCTTGTTCGCGATGTCACGCGCGAGGCTGATGGACGGCAACAGCACGTGCGCCATGGCCCCGGCTTTGGTCTGGGGATCGTGCAGCATGATCGCGACACACGAGCCCAGCCCCAGGGTGACCAGCACGCCATCGCCGCGCTCGGCCGCCCAGTCGGCCACCTTGACGATTGTCTCTTTCACGCCGGCTTCGTGTAGATCCGCTCGCGGGGATCGACGAGGGTGAGGCGCTCGCGCGCGGGACCGAACAGCGTTTCGACCTTGCCGAGCAGCAGCACGCCTCCGGGCGCCAGCGCGTCGACGAAGACCTGAAACAGCCGCTCCTGCGCCTGGCGCTCGAAGTAGATCACGACGTTGCGGCAGACAATGAGATCGTACGGCGGGTGCGGCGGCGGCTCGCGCATCAAATCGTGCGCGCCCACGCGTACGAGCTCCCGCACCGGCTCGACCGGCTGTCCGTCGCGAAAATAGCGGTGCCTGAGATTGGCGGGCATCTCGGTGAACGCGGCGTCAGGATACTTCGCCTGGCGGGTGCGCTCGAGACTCAGGCGATCGACATCCGTCGCGTCGATCAGCCCTTGGGCGCCGGCCTCCGCGAGCAGCACGGCGATCGTGTAAGGCTCTTCGCCGGACGCGCATCCCGCCGACCAGACCCGGAGGCTCGGGCGGGACCGGGCCAAGGCGTCGAGATACGGCCGCAGCGCGTTCCACGTTTCGACGTTGCGGAAGAACTTCGTGACGTTGATGGTGAGCGCGTCGAGCAGCTCCTGGTACTCGTGCGCGTCGCGGTCGAGGATAGCGCCGTAGTCTTCGTACGTGTGGACGCCGCGAGCGCGCATCCGCACCGCGATCCGGCGCTTCAAGCACTTGTCCTTGTACGACCCGCAGCTGACTCCCCGTTCGCGTGAGATCTTGTCCGTCAGCGCTTCGAACGCTCGCTCCTGAGGAGCTTTGCTCACGACAAGGTGCTCAACGTGTCCAGATTCGCTTTGACGAGCTCGTGCTTGGGGTTGAGCTCGAGCGCGCGGCGCCACATCCCCCCCGCCTGCTCACGCTCGTTTCGCTTGTAGGCGATGTTGCCGAGCTTGAAGTAGACGTCGTCCCCCAGCTCGGGCGACAGCTCGATCGCGCGGTGATAGAGCGCCCACGCTTCATCGTAGCGCGAGGCGCGGTACGCCAGGTCGCCGAGGTTCTTGGACAGCTGTGGCAGCGACGGCTCGTCGTGCAGCGCCGCGCGCGCGAGCTCCTCGGCTTTGGGCAGCTCTCCCGCCAGCTCGTGCAGCACGGACAGGTTGTTGCGCAGCACGCCGTTCTGCGGATACGCCTCGACGCCCTGCCCGGCCACTCGTTCCGCTGTCTCGAAGTCACCGGCCGCCGCGGCCGCCAGCGTGCGCGCCCAGAACCAGATGGGCGGGACGCGTTGGCCGAACAACTCCTTGGCGCGATCGAGCCGGCCGGCAGCGCTGCCGTGGTCGCCCTGCTTCAGCGCCACGACGCCCCACCCCACGTAGACGCGCGGATCGGTGCGCGCGCGGGTGGCCGCCTCCGAGTAGGCGGCATCAGCGTCTTCCAGCCGGCCGAGCTGCTCGTAGGCGAGGCCCAGATTGTGGAGCACGGCGGGCCGCGAGCCCCCCTTCTCCGCCGCGAGCCGCAGCGCTTCCATGGCTTCGCGCCACCGCGCCTGCTTCAGGGCGACCAGGCCGATGAAGAAGTGCGCATTGCCATCGGTCGCGCGCAGCTCGGCCACCCGCCGGAACTCGCGCGCCGCTTCGTCCAGCATGCCGGTCTTGTAGAAGGCGATGCCCAGATTGCGGTGCTCCTCCACCCGGGCGTCCGTCATCTTCAGGTCTTCGGCGGTGGCGGTACGGCCCGCGCGATGCAGGAAGCCCGCGGTCACCAGGCCGTAGAGCGCTTTCCCCACTTCGAACTCGCCCAGCCCCGAGTCTTCGATCACCTGATTCACGTCGCGCGATCCGTCGAGCAGCGGCAGGAGCCGATCCTGGGTCTCGGTCAGCTTCGCGTCGCTGATCTCGAGCCGATCGCGGTCGACGAGGAAAATCAGATCGAACGAGGGGATCTTCTTCTCGATGAGACCCCACTCGTCCACACGCCGCGCGCCCTCGAGCAGCAGCGACTCCGGGTTGATCGAGACCAGGAAGTCCTGCTGCTCCGGCCGAACGTCGGATTCGAAGTTGAACGTCCCCTGCGTCCAGGTGAACAGGTAGTAGACTGATTCCTCGATCTGCATGCGCATGTAGCGCTCGAGTTCCTGCTGCGTGAGCACGTTCTGAGTGACGAGAATCTCGCCCAGCTTCTTGTCACGCTCCCTGGACTGGCGGTGAATCGCGGCGTCGAGCTGCTCCTGCGTAATCTTCTCGTGCTTGACGAGGATGTCGCCCAGCCGGTCCCGGCGGTTTACGATGGACGCGTAGGCGATGCGGCCCTTGTCGAAGTAGATGTAGCCGAAGTTGGAACGGTCGGCGATCGAGAGACAACCGGTCTTTTGCCCGAGCGCGAGCAGCTGCAGGACGTCGGGCAGCGACGCTTCCTTGAGTGAGCCTTTGATCGCCATTAGCGCAGATCCTCGATGACGCGATCACCAGCTGCGGGCCAGTCCCACACCATTTTTTCGCGGCTCCGCACACCGCCGGCGCTCGAGACGACGATGCCGCTCGTGCGCAGCCCGGTGGTCCGCCGCGGCGGGCGCGCGCCCTCGAGCACCTCGCGCGCGAGGCCCGCGCTCACCGGCGCGTCCTGCGCGGCGGCCGCCTCCACCACGCGCTGCACGATACCGGTCAGGCTGCGCACCGAATCGATGGGCCGGTCGGCGAGATAATCGAGCAGCGCCGGCTCCATCGGTACGTGCTGTTGCGTCAGCAGGCGCTCCAGCACGCTGCGGCGCAGCTCCTTGTCCGGCTCCACGATTTCCGCCACCAGTCCGCCCTCGAGGCGGGACACGATGCGCTCCTCGAGCCCCTCGAGTGTGTTGGGATGCGCGGGCGCGGTGAACACGAGCTGCCGGTCGGCGTCGACGAGCTGATTGAACAGGTTGAACAGCTCTTCCTGCGTGCGTTCCTTGCCGGAGAGCAGCTGGATATCATCCAGCAGCAGTGCGGTGGCGCGCCGGTAGCGCGCGCGCCACCAGTCCACGCGGTTGCCGTCGATCGCCGCGATGAGCTCGTCGACGAACGCTTGGGTCGACAGACATGCCACGACGGCGTTCTTTTTCCGGGCCAGCTCGAGACCGATGGCGTTCAACAGATGGGTCTTACCGAGGCCACTCCGGCCGACGATGACGAGGGGATTGTACTTCTTGCCGGGCTTGGCGATGACGTCACGCGCGGCGTTCAGCGCCACCTCGTTGGATGGGCCCGCGACATAGGTCTCGAACGGGAAGGCGGCCGACGGCGCCGGCGGTGGAGCCGCGCCGTCGCGCACCTTCGCGGCGGCCGCCTCGGCTTCGTCCATGTGGTCGGGATCGCGGAATACTTTTTCGCCCGCGGCCTGCGGATCGAGCACCGCGACTTCCGCCTCGAGCGCCTTGAGCCGCTCCACATCCTGCACGTAGGCGGCGATCGCATCGTCCACCGCGGCCGGCTGTTCCTGATCGAGCAGCTTCTCGAGCCTCCCGGTGCGGTAGCCTTCACCTTCCCAGCGCAGCACCGCCTCCGTGACGCGCGCGCGCCACGCCTCCACGGCCTTTCCCACCGTGACAGTGACGTCGGTTAAGAACTGGGAAAATTCATCTGATGAGGCGGCGGCAGGTGAAGCGGCGGTCGGTGAGGCGGCGGTAGATGAGGCGGCGGTCGGGATCCCCAGCACCTTACTGGCACCCTCGGCATTGATCGGCGCATCGTTGACCGCCTGAAACGCGATCAGACGGTTCAGCGCCCCCATCAGCTCGCGGACGTTCGGATACTCCACCTTGGCGACGGTCTCGAGCACCCCCGGTTGGAACTTGCTGCCGCGCTCCTCCGCCTTGCGGCGCAGGATGGCGACGCGGGTTTCGTAGTCAGGGATGCCCATGTCCACGACGAGCCCGCCCGAGAACCGCGAGATCAGGCGCTCGTCCAGGTCCGCGATTTCGGCCGGCGGCCGATCGCTGGCGAGCACGATCTGATGCCCCGACTGCTGCAGCGCCTCCGTGAGGCGCAGCAGCTCCGCCTGCATCTCTTTGCGATTCGTCAGGAACTGAACGTCGTCCACCAGCAGGACATCCACATTCTGAAAGCGGCGGCGGAACGCATCCCCCTGTCCCGCCGCGATCGCCGCGTGGAACGCCTCGACGTACTCGTCCAGGGTCAGGTACTCGATGTTGAGCTGCGAGGCGATGGTCTTGGCCGCATGGCCGATGGCCATGAGCACGTGGGTCTTCCCCAACCCGGAGCCGCTATAGATGAAGAGCGGGTTGTAGGCCGAGCCCGGATTCTCCGCGACGGTGCGGCCGGCTGTGACGGCCAGACGATTGGCGGCGCCCACGACGAACGTCTCGAAGGAGAAGCGGGGATTGAGCGCGCTGGTCATGCCGCCGGACTCCCCGCCGCGAGTCTCTTGAGGACTAGCTCCGAGATCGATTTCAGCGTCTCGAACACGCCTTTGCCGTGCAGCGCGTCGGCCGGAAAGCTCGGCACGCTGCGGAAGTTGAGCGCGTCATCCAGATCCGCGGGGGTCAGGATCAGCTCGCGTGGCAGGTCTTGCTTGTTGTATTGCATGACGAACGGCATGGTGCGCACGTCGACGCCGTGCTCCAGGAGATTGCTCTGGAGGTTCTGGAGGCTCTCGATGTTTTCGTCGAGCTGCCGGGCCTGGCTGTCACCCACGAACACCACGCCGTCGGCGCCCTGCAGTACGAGCCGCCGGGTCGCGTTGTAGTAGACCTGGCCCGGCACGGTGTAGAGCTGAAACCGCGTCGAAAAACCCGAGATCTGCCCGAGATCGATGGGCAGGAAGTCGAAGAACAGCGTGCGGTCGGTTTGCGTGGCGAGCGACACCATTCGTCCGCGGCGTGTTTCCGGGACGCGTCCGTACACGTAATGGAGATTCGTCGTCTTGCCGGACCGGCCTGGTCCGTAGTAGACGATTTTGCAGGTGATCTCGCGGGTCGTGAAGTTGACCAGGGACACGGGCTATCTCCCAAACAGCGTGTTGAGGCTGTCCGTCAGCTCGCGCTCGAAGTCCGCGGCCAGCACCTGCTTCGGGACCGTCCCTTTGGGCGTCGCCGCCTTCAATTCCGTCGCAAGTTGCTCATAGAATAACTGAACCAGGCCAAGGGATGAAACATCGAGATCGTAGACGGCGAGTACGGCCAGCGTCCCACGATCTGTCACGAAGGTCGCCAGGAAGAATCCGGTCTTCGGCCCCTGGTGACTGAGCGCCGCGAACGGCTGTTGCCGCAGCTGACGCGCCAGCTCGTTCGTGGCTGCGACGATCGCGGCGGCGAGCGCCGCCGCCGACATCACA
The DNA here is from genome assembly GCA_036394755.1 of Gemmatimonadales bacterium. Lineage (GTDB taxonomy): Bacteria > Gemmatimonadota > Gemmatimonadetes > Gemmatimonadales > GWC2-71-9 > 20CM-2-65-7. The sequence goes on from DASWEL010000086.1 coordinate 8,899, forward strand.
TCCACTGCGCGTGAGAAACCGGACTGTGCAAGGACCTGGCCCGCCGGCGTGAGCACCAGCACCAGGCGCACCGATGCTTCCCGCACGAAGTCGGTGAGGGGCTGGAGCGTCCAGCTTTCGACGGCGCGGGTTTGTGGACTCATAAGCCTGCCTCGACGGCGCGAAGCAGCTCGAGCCGCACGAGCCCGATGTTCACGTCCGGCTCGGCGACCGCAACCACGAGAATTCCGCTCCCGGGGACGACGAGCAACGCCCCTTGCTCCGCTTGCAGGTGCCAGAACACCGCGGCCCCCGTTCCCGCAGCGTCCATGGCGCGGCGCAATCTACCGGCTAGACTCGCCGCGAGGGCAGCGACCGCGGGCCCCTTGATCCCCTCCATCAACTGCTCGGCGATCACGAGCCCATCTTCCGTCGAGACAAGCATTGCGCCGCGCACGCCGCGCACGCGCGTCACGAGATCGAGCGCCGAGCTCACTGTTGCTCCAGCCAGCGGCGCGCCATCGCCGTCGCGCGCTGCGCCAGGATCGCCAGGCGGCCGAGCGGCATGCCGCGCTCGCGCAGGACGAGCAGCAGCGCGTCCGGCGTCGGGTGCGCGAGGTACACATTGCCGTGCTGTCCTTCCGCCGACAGCCCAATCCAGGCGCCGAGGCCGAGCAGCTTCGCGGTCCGAGCCGCCTCCTGTGACACGCCGGCAAGGTAGGCGGCGACGGTGTCCGTGACATCTGCACCGGCTTTGTCCTTCAACGCACCACCGAGCACTCGTCCAGCCCCGTCGATGAGGAGCAGGCCCTCGTCGGCGCCCTCGAGTCCCGCGAACACGCGAGCTTCGTCGAGCGCGCCGGGTGCCGGTGCCGGGGCGGCGGAGGGCGGCGAAGGGGCGGCGACTGATTCGGCGGTCGGGGCGGTCGGTGCCGGCGGGGCCGCGCCTTTCCGCATCATCGCGATCGCCTGATCGATGCTCGCGTCGTCGGGCTCGACGTTGCGCGCCTGCTCGAGATGCGCTTCCGCCTGCTCCAGGTCGCCCACCTTGAAATAGAGGAAAGCGAGTCCCTTGAGCGCTCCCGTGTGGTGCGGCGCGATCCGCACGGCCATGTCCCACTCGTCGAACGCGCGCTCGTAGTCGCGTTTGTCGGTCAGGATGCGCGCATACAGGTCGTGGGCGTCGGCGAGATGCGGATGGCGCTCGAGTCCATTCACCGCGACGCGCAGTGCCGCATCGAGCTGGCCCTTCCGTCGCAGCGCTTCGCCCAGCCGCAGGAACACGAGGCTCTGCGGGTCCTGAGCGAGCTGGGCGGAGAGCGCGCGGACGTCGTCAGCCACGGCTGAACACTCGGGCCGCTTCGCGCGCGCGCGCCACGTCCGCGCGTTGCGCCTCCTCATCGGGGCTGCGCGCGAGCCGCTCCCATTCGTCCCAGCTGGCGACGGCTTCGGCGAAGCGACCCATCGAGACGAGCGCAAATCCCAGCTGGCGATGCGCCGCCGCGAGATGGGGGTCGAGCCGGAGCGCGCGGCGCAGCTCCTCGGCGGCGGCCGACCCGTGTCCCTGCGCCAGGTGAATCCGGCCGAGCACCAGATGGATCGTCGCGTCGTGCGGCTGCATGCTCCCGGCTTGCTCGGCCGCGGCGCGCGCGGCGTCCAGGTCCTTCGCCTGCAGCGCCCGCTCGGCCTTCGCCACGAGCTCCGGGACGTCGGTCGAGCCGCTTGGCCGGCCCCGCTTTCCCGTCCCGGGATCCATGAGCACGATCACCCCGGCGCTCTCGAGACCGAACAACGTCTTCGCCACTTCGAAGTCCGAACGTCCCAGCTCGGTCGCCAGCCCGCGGATGGATCGCTGGCCATCGATCAGCGCGAGCACTTCCCATTCCGGCGGCAGGAGATCCAGCTCACCCCCTCCGCCCTCGGGTGCCGGCGCGAGCGACGGCACGACCCCCACGTGCGGGATCCGGTTCTCGATGCGCGACCACTCGTCGATGCGGCGCGCGCCCTCCATCAAGAGCGCTTCGACGGGAATCCGGACGGTCACCTCGGTCGGGACCTTGCTCTCGGCTTCTTCGGTGAACGAGAAGTAGCCCTCGTTCCAGCTCATCACTTCGAAGACGACTTCCTCGATCTGGAACCGGATCTGGCGCTCGACCTCGCGCTGCGTGATTACGCCGAGCGACACGAGGATCTCGCCGAGCCGGCGCTTGTCGCCCTGACGCGACTGCATGTCACGCGCCCGCTCGAGGTCGGCTTCGGCGATCTTGCCGGTGCGTAGCAGCAGCGCGCCGAGCGGGTGGGGATTGCTGCGGATCTCCGCCGACACGACGACGCCGTTGTCGAAATAGATCTTCCCTTCGTTGTGGCGCAGCTCCGAGGTGACGCGCAACGTCCCCGTCTTCCGGCTCAAGTCGAGCAGCTGGAAGACGTCGTGGATCCCGAGCTCGCGTAGCGGTCCCTCGATCGCCATGCGCTACGCCGCGTCCGAGGTGGCGAAGATGTGCTGCAGATCGACCGCCGTGCGCGCATGCATGCGCGCCCGTTTCGCGAACGGTCCGCCCGGATCGATGCGGGTCACCCGCTCCCAGGCGTCCACCGCCTCGCCGTACCGTTGCAGCCGCGCGAGCGTCGCGCCGAGATAGAACAAGGCGCCGGTGTGCTGGGGATCGAATTTGAGCGCCCGGCGGAACGCCTCCAATGCTTGGGCGTCGCGCTTGTCGTCGAGCAACGCCCGGCCGAGCAGCATGAGGGCGTCCATGTCGTAAGGATCCTGTTCCAGCATCTCGGCAAGCCGCACGACGGCTGCGCGCACGCTGCCCGAACGCCGCAGCAGATCGGCGAGCGCGAGCGCCGCCTCGTGGAACGTGGGCAGCGCGTCGAGCGCCGCTTCGTAGGCGCGCTGCGCCTCCGGCCACTCTTCGTCCTGTTCGTGCAGGCGGCCGAGGTCGAGCCACACCTGCACGAAGCCGGCATCGAGATCGAGTGACGCGCGATATGCCGCGCGCGCTCCCTGCCGGTCCCCGACCTTCAGGGCGATGTCGCCTTGCAGTTTGTGGAGATCGGCGCGCGCCGGCGCCCGGGTCTGCGCTTGCCGCAGCGCCGTGAGCGCGCCCGCGGCGTCGCCCGTGGCGGCCCGCGCTTTGGCGGTCGCGACCAGGATCTCGACATCCTCGGGCGCCTGGGCCACCAGCGCTTCGGCCAGCGGCAAAGCCTCCGCCGCGCGGTGCACCGCGAGCAGGCTCTTCACTTCGCCGACCGCGGCGATCGAATTCGCCGCATCGAGCGTGCGTGCCTCTCGGTAGCGCTCGAGCGCCTCGCCATGCAGGCCGCGCCGCGCAAAGATGTCGCCCAGCAAGGTCGCCGCCTGCCCCGGATCGGCGCCGCGCTGCACCGCCCGCGTGGCCTCCGCGACCGCGAGGTCCATCATTCCCTTACTCTCGTAGTCGCGCGCCAGGGCGAGCGGATCGTCGGGCTTCTTCGCCAGTCCGGCGGGTGCCGCCTGTGGTGCCGTCGCCGCCGGCTCGAGCTCCTGGAAGATGTTGTCGAGCAACCGCTGGTCGAAGGCAAACTCGCCGCCAAGGTTTTCGGCCTGCACGTCGGCCGATATCTCCGGCACGACCCCGATCGACACCGTCTCGTATTGGAGATCGATCGCGAGCGCGAATTTCTGCGACACGTAGTAAGGATCGAGCTCGAGCGCGCGTTTCGTGGCCCGCAGCGCACCGTCGTAGTCGCCCAGATTCGAAAGCGCGAAGCTCAGGTTGTAATGCGCGCCGGCGTTCTGCGGATCCGCTTCGACGGCCCGCACGAACGCGTTGCGGGCGTCGGGAAAGCGTTTCAGCTCCACCAGCACCAGCCCGACGCCGTTCCACGCCGGCGCGGACGTCGGCTGGCTGGCGAGGACCTGACGATACGCCTCGAGCGCGAGCTGGAAGCGGCGCAGATGGGTCAGGAGCAGCGCGAGGTTGAGCCGGGCGCCGACGAATTGGGACGAGAGCTGGAGCGCCTTCCGAAACGCTTCGATCGCATCCTCGCTGCCGCTCTGGTGCGCGAGGATCACCCCGACGTTGTTCCACGCGAGCGCGTAGCGGGGATCCACCTCCGTTGCCTGACGGTACGAGACCACGGCGTCCGCCGTCCGCCCCGCCTGATGCAGCACGACACCCCGCTCGTTCCAGAGCTTCGGCGAGTCGGGGACTTCGTGGATGAGCGACTCGTACAGCTCGAGCGCGTCGGCGAAGTCCCGCTTGAGGAGATAGACCTCCGCCATCGCCTGGCGCACCAGCCGCCGATCCTCGCCGCGCTCGATCGCGAGGCGATATTCGCGCAGCGCTTCGGCGTAATAGCCCTTCTGCCGGAACGCGAGCCCGAGGTTGTAATGCGCCAGCTCGCTGCCTTCCACCACTTCCGGTGCGGGCTGCTCACGCAACCGGTGCTCGGCCGACTGGCGCTCGGCGCGGTACCGCTCCAACGACAGGTTGGTCTGGGCGCGTGCGAGCGGCGGGTTCAGCTGAATTGCGCGTTTGGAGGCGGCGCGCGCGTCCTGATGACGACCCATGTCGCCCAGCACGAACGCCATCAGATAATGGGCGTTGGCGTTGTCCGGATTGAGCGTGACCGCGCGCTCCAGCGCGGTCAGCGCGGGCTCGTTCAGGCCGCGATTGTAGTAGACCTCCCCCAGGTAGAAGTGCACGACGCTCGAATCGGGCTCCTCCTCCGCGGCGTGCTGGAACCACTCGGTCGCCACCTCCAACCGGCCTCGCGCCTTCTCGGCGAGACCGAGCTGGATAATCGCCGCCACGTCTTTCGGCTTGTGGGCGAGCAGCTCTTCGAATTCGGCGACCGCTTCCTCGAAGGCGCCCAGAATCGCGTACGTGCGGCCCAGCTCCCAGCGCGCGTCGCGCTCGTCAGGCGCCTGGCGCAGCCGCTCCTGCAGCTCGGCGACGCGGCGGTCGTAGAAGCCGGTGTTGTTGTAGGAGATCTCGAGATTGCGCTGAGCGACCTGCATGCGCGGGTCGAGCTCGAGCGCGCGCGTGAACTGCTCGATGGCCTCGGGGACGAGGCCCTTCTGATAGTACAGGACGCCGAGATTATTGTGCGCCCCCGCGTCCGACGGATCGATCCGGCGGGCGAAAGAGCGAAGAACGGCGAGATCGCGCTCTGAGACCGCCGGGGCAGTCACGGATTAGGTGAGGCGAATGGCGTCGAAAATCGCTTTGAGAGACGCCAGGTCGGGCAGGAGCAGGAAGTGGCCGCGCAGCCCGTCTTGCGCATCGATGTTGAACTCGGTCTCGACGCAAAACACGAAGTCCCGGTCGTGCCCAAAGTTCAGGTACGTCGTCGTGAGGACGGCGGCGGAGAGATCCACGACCAGGCTCGGAACAGAGGGCAACAACAGCATCCCCATGAACTCGGAGAGCGCGTTCATGTAGGCGCCGGACAGAATGTTGCCGGCCTCCTTGATGCACGACTGCTCGATGGTTTCGAAGGACTTGGTGGTCCCGAGCGGGCGCTTGAGCAGCATGTCGCACAGCTGCCGGCCGACGGGCTCGGGGAAGAGCAACAGCGTGCGGCCGGTCAGATCGCCGAGCATGTGCATGAGAACGGCGGCGACGACCTCCTGGGGATCGCCGATCAAGCCCGGGACCTCTTCCAGCCGCGCGATGTTGATCTCGGGCACCGAGATCATGATGCGCCGGTGGGTGAGCTGCGAGAGTGCGGTGGCGGCGTGACCCGCCCCGATGTTCGCCACCTCTTTGAGCGCGTCGAGCTGCAGCGCTTTCAGATCACGGACGTCTTCCATGCCCTCTCCCTAGACCAGTCCGGCGGAGTCGAGGATCAGTGCGGGCACGCCATCGCCCATGATAGTGGCGCCGCTGAACACGGGCAGCGTGCCCTGCGGCGCATCGAATCCTTTCACGACGATTTCCTGCTGGCTCAACATGCCATCCACGACGATGCCGGCACGCCGCTCACCCATCTCCAACACAATGACCGGGCGGCGCGGCGGCGGTGCCGGGGCGCCGCCGTTCGTTCCCAGCAGTTTCCGCAAATCCACGAGCGGAACAACGCGATCGCGTAACACGATCGCATCGCGGCCTTCCATCGTCGTCAACGGGACGGTCCCGAATTCGACCGTCTCGGCGACGTACGTGAGCGGCAGCGCATAGCGCTCGTGGCCGACCGCGGCGATCAACGCACGCACGATCGCCAGCGTGACCGGGAGCCGCAGCACGAACGTGGTGCCCTTCCCCGGCTCGGTGCGGATTTCGACGGAGCCGCCCAGGGCGCGAATGCGCGTCATGGCGACGTCGATGCCCACGCCGCGGCCGGAGACATTGGTCACGGCTTCCGCCGTCGAGAATCCGGGCCGCGCCAACACGCGCAACAGCTGGTCGTCCGAGAGCGACTCGACGTGCGGTCCGACGATGCCCTCGTGCTGCGCCTTCTCGAGGATTTTCACACGATCGATCCCGCGGCCGTCGTCCGAGATGCTGATCGCCACGCTCGACCGCTCCCGCACCGCCGCCAGGACGATCTCGCCCTCTGGATCTTTCTTGTGGCGTTTGCGCTCGGCGGGCGGCTCGATCCCGTGATCCACCGCGTTGCGCAGCAGGTGCACCAGCGGATCGCCGAGTGCGTCGAGGATCTCGCGATCGAGCTCGATCTCTTTCCCCTCCACCCGGAAGGAGACCTGCTTGTCGAGCTGCCGCGCGACGTCGCGCACCAGCCGCGGGAAGCGGTCGAACACCTGCCACACCGGCGTCATCCGCGCCTGAATGATTTCGTTCTGCAGATCGGCGGACAGGCGCGAGATCTGGATGGCGACCTCGTCGATCTCCGGATCCTGACCGACCCAGCGCGCCGCGACGTCGTTCAGACGGCCGCGCTCCGTCACGAGCTCGCCGATCAGATCCATGAGGGTGTCGAGACGGCGAAGATCCACGCGGATATGGCGACTGCGTCCACCGCCGGCCACGCTTTCAGCCGGACTGACATGTGTCTCATCGGTTGCCCCGCCGCCCACCGTCACCCGCTCGACGTCTCCCACCGACCGGACGGCGGCCTCGATGGCAGCCGGTATTGCGGCGGCCTCGAGCTCGCAGACGAACCGGCCGTCGAAATCGTCCGACTCGAACACCGTCGCTGCGGGCTGGACACGGTGCACGGTGCCCAACGTCTGCAGCTTGCGCACGATCAACATCGCGCGCCCGCCCTTCAACGGAGCTTCCGCTCGGATTGTTACGTCGACGAGGCGGGTGGATCCTTTCGACGCAGCAGACGCAACAGGCGCAGCAGGTAGACTCGGCGGCTCAGGCTCCTCGACAAAGTGACGCGCGAGCGCGCTCGGCTGCGGGGCGGGTTTCGTCTGCAGCGCGGCGCGATCGATGTCGGCGAGGACCGTGAGATCGGCGTCCCGTTCGCGGCCCGCGACGGCGAGCCCGACCGCTTTCTCGAGCGCGTCGGTGGCGCGGAACAGCAGCTGAACGATGTCGTCGGCGGGCGCGCGACCGCTACGGCGCAGATGGTCGAGCAGGTTCTCCATGCGGTGCGCGAGATCGGCGACACGGCCGTAGCCCATCGTCGCCGCCATGCCTTTGATCGTGTGGACCGCGCGGAACAGTCCGCCGACCGGCTCGGGCGAAGCACGATTTCGCTCCCACTCAAGCAGCAGCTGATTGCAGGCGCTCAAGTGCTCGCGGCTCTCGGCCAGGAACAGCTCGGCGTACTGCGACAGATCCATGACTAGCCGAGAACGCGCTGAACGGCTTCGAGCACGCGGGACGGCTGGAACGGCTTGACGACGAAGTCCTTGGCGCCCGCCTGGATGGCTTCGACGACCAGCGCCTGCTGGCCCATCGCACTGCACATCAGGATCTTGGCGTCGGGGTCCTGCTTGACGATCTCGCGGACTGCGTCGATGCCGCCCATGTCGGGCATCACGATGTCCATCGTGACCAGGTCCGGCTTGAGCTGGCGATACTTCTCGACCGCCTGGGTGCCGGTTTCCGCCTCTCCGACGACCTCGAATCCGGCTTGCGCCAGGATGTCGGTGATCATCGTGCGCATGAAAATGGCGTCGTCACAGACGAGAACCGTGTGGCTCACCGGTCGCTCCTTAAGAAGTCAGAATCGGCCCCAACAGCGCCGCGACGTCCAGCACGATGAACAGCTCACCATCGCGCCGGCCGACGGCGCGCACCAGGGTCGGATCGATGCCGGGAAGACCCTGACGATCTTCCAGCGTCGTCTCACCCCCTGCCAGCATGTCCATCACCTCGTCCACCGTAAAGCCGATCAGCTTCCGACCCGCCGCTCCCCCCCCGTGCCCCTGCTGACCTCCGCTCGCGGCGTCCTCCGCCTTGCCCAGCTCGAGAATGATCGTCGAGCCTGTGGTGCCTGCTTCTGGAGATGGGGTTGGAGAGAGGGGCGGGAGGCCCAGCGCACGCCACCCTTCCACGACCGTCACCAGTGTGCCGCGGACATTCACGAGCCCCGCCACGACCGGGGGCGCGCCCGGGATACGCGTCGTTGGAAGGCGCGGGAGAATCTCCCGCACTTGGTCCACGTCAGCCGCGCACGCCAGTGTTCCTACGCGGAACACAAGGAGTCGGGCGGAGGCGAGGCTTCCTTCAGTCATCGGATGCGAAGAAGCCAAGATACTGCAAGGGGTTGGGCTGGGCAAGCAAATTTGCGTCACCTGCCGCTTCAGCGAGCGCCGGACGCAAGTCGTCCGGCCATTCCGACGTCAGCGCAAGCGTGAGACCGGTCACGGGATGTGTGAACGAAAGCGCGGCCGCGTGCAGCAGCTGGCGCGGCGCGAGCGTTTCCAGCCGTTCCGCTTCGGTGCGCGCCGACGGAGTCACGCGACGGCTCCCGCCGAACGTGTACTCGCGGTCCCCCACGATCGGGCAGCCGACGTGCGCGAGGTGGACGCGGATCTGATGGGTGCGTCCGGTGCCGAGTCGCACGCGCAGCAGGTCGGCGTGGGCGAAGCGCGCGACGACGGCGGCGTGTGTCGTGGCATGCCGGCCGCCTTCGGCAACCGTCATGCGCTTGCGGTCTTTGGGATTGCGCGCGATCGGCGCTTCGATGTCCACTGCATGCTTCCGCAGATGGCCCCACACGACCGCGGCGTACACCCGCCTGACGGCGCGGCGCTCGATGGCGCCCGCCAGCCGTCGGTGTGCCAGGTCGCTCTTGGCGACGATGAGCAGCCCGGACGTATCGCGGTCGAGGCGATGCACGATGCCGGGTCGGCCTTCGGTCGATCCGCTCGACAGCTCGGTGCCGCGCCCGACCAGCACATTGACCAGAGTGTCGTTCCAGTGGCCGGGACCGGGATGAACGACCAGTCCCGCCGGCTTGTCGAGCACCGCGACATGCTCGTCTTCGTAGACGAAATTCAAAGAGGCGTGGTGAGGCGTGTAAGTGCGTGGGGGTGCTTCGTCGGGCAACTCGACCGTTACTTCCGTTCCACGTTCCAGGACCGCCGATGCCCGCAGGGCTTTCCCGCGCGCGCTCACTCGCTTGTCGGCGATGAGGCGTCCGGTTTGGGTACGGGACATGGCGAGCTGATCGGCGAGGAATTTGTCGAGGCGTTCAGTACCTGCAGCGGCGACGCAGAAAACGATGTTCAAGGCTCGGCCGCCCGCGCCTCCTTCGCCCGTTGCTGCGCGCGGCCTTCCTGCCACAGCGAGAGTCCGAGTGCGATTGCGCCGATCGTGATGGCGGAATCGGCGACGTTGAAGGTCGGCCAGCGCCAGGCGCCGATGCCGACGTCCACGAAATCGACGACGCCCTGCGCGCTGCGAATCCGGTCGATCAGGTTGCCGACTGCGCCGCCGCACACCAGCGCCAGCGCGATGAGCCGGAAGCGGTCGCCGGGGCGCGTGCCGCGCACCAGCGACGCGAGCACGAACAGCGCGACGACGGCGAGACCGAGGAAGATCCAGCGGGAGTTCTGGCCGACGTGCAGGCCGAACGCCGCGCCTTCGTTGTAGACGAGCCGGAACTGCACGACGTCGCCGATCACCCGGAGCGGCAACCGCCGCGCCAGGAACGACTCCGCGATCAGTTTGGTGACGAAGTCGGAGACGACGACCGCGGTCGCCGTGCCCCAGAACAGCCGGCGCTCAGCGGCGTTTACCATCTTCCTCTCTGGCCTTGCACTTGATGCAGAGGCGGGCGTGCGGGAGAGCATCGAGACGGTCGAACCCGATGGGATCGCCGCACTGCTCGCAGCGCCCGAAGCGCTCCGGGGCGCTGTAGAGCCGGCGCAGCGCCTCGTTCACGTGCCAGAGATACCGTCCCTCCTGCGACGCGAACAGAAACGCTTTCTCGCGCTCCATCGCGTCGGTGCCCTGATCGGCCATGTGGAAGGAGTAGCTCGAGAGATCGCCATCGGACGCCTGGAGGCTCGAATTGAACGACTCGCCGTAGTGGCCCAGCTCCTTGATGACGCGGGCGCGCTCTTCGAGCAGTCGCTTCTCGAGATGAGTCAGCTGCTTTTTATTGAGGCCACTACTCTTGGCCTTCATCTTCGTCGACTTAGTCGGCATTATCGGGCTCCGCCCTTTCTTCCGTCGTGACGCCGGAGCGCAATCGTGACCCGGCGCCCCTCGATATCCACTTCCCGCTGCAAATCGGGTTCGTCGAGCGCCGCGCCGGCTCCCAGCACCATGCGGCGCGCGAGCGTTTCACCCTCCACGAATCCCTGAAACGCGCGCGTCGCGGCCACCACGTCCTCGGCGCCGTCGACGCTCAACTCGATGCGCGTCGTGTATTCGTATCCCGCCTCCTTGCGGAGGCGCTGCACGCGATTCACCACCTCGCGCGCCAATCCTTCCTGCACCAGATCGTCGCTCAACGCGGGATCCAGCGCGACGACGTACGGCCCATCGGCCTGCACGAGCCACTCGCTGGCGACTTCGCGCGTGACGGTCACGTCCTCGGGCCGGAACTCCCATTCGCCGTGCCGAACCGTGCCGCCCTGCTCCAGCGTCTGCAATTCCTCGGCGGTCAGCTCCGTTACGGCGGCGGCCGCGCGCGGCGTGTCCTTCCCGTACCGACGCCCGAGGCTCCGAAAATTCGCTTTGCCGCGCAACCGCACCAGATCGTGATCGGAGGCGACCACATGGACGGACTTTACGTTGACTTCGGCAGCCAGAATATCTAATAGGTCTGACAAGGCCGGGCCCTGGGCTGCCGCCGGAACGGCCAGCTGCATGCGGGCCAGGGGCTGCCGGACCCGCAGGTTACGCGATTCCCGTGCGGCCCGAGCCAGCGAGGCGAGGCGGCGGACTGTGCTCATGGCGGCCAGCAGCTCCGGCTCCCGATGACCCCGGTCCGCCGGGAACGGGGCGAGGTGGACGGAGGTGCCCGTCAGGGCCCGGTGCACCCAGTCGGCGATGAAGGGGGCGGCGGGGGCGAGCAGCCGGACCGCGGCGACGAGCGTCTCGTGCAACGTTTCGAGCGCAATGGGATCGGTCGCCCGGTCCGGGGCCCAGAAGCGCGGTCGGTTGCGGCGGATGTACCAGCGCGACAGATCCTCCCCGACGAAATCCATGATGGCGCGAACGCCGGCCGTGACGTCGTAGCCGGACCACGATTGCCGTACGCTCGCGACCACTTCATCGAGCCTGGCCAGGAGCCAGCGATCCGCGGCCGGCCGCTGGCTGAGTGGCGTCGCGTCCGCTTCGGCGGGCGGATTCCAATCCTGGGCGTAGCGGCGGAAGAAGTCGTACGTGGAGCGCAGCGTGTTCAGAAATCCGCCCGACACCTCCGGAATCTGTTTCTCATCGAACCGCTTCGGCAGCCAGACCTGACTCTGACCGAGCAGGTAGAGCCGCACCGCATCGGCGCCGTGTGCGCCGATCACCTTCCACGGATCGACCACGTTGCCGCGGCTCTTCGACATCTTCTGCCCGTGCACGTCCAGCACGTGCTCGTTCACGATCACGTGCTTGTAGACCAGCGCGTCGAACGCCGTCACGCCGATCGCGAGCAGTGAATAGAACCAGCCCCGGGTCTGATCCACGCCTTCGCAGATGTAGTCGGCCGGGAAGTGCGCCTTGAAGTCGGCCTGATGCTCGAACGGATAGTGCCACTGCGCATACGGCATCGAGCCCGAATCGAACCAGGCATCGATGACTTCGTTCACGCGCCGCATCGTGCCGTCGCCCTCGCTGCACGGCCAGGTGTACGTGTCGATGTACGGCTTGTGCGGATCGAAATCGGCCGGCAGCGATTGCCCCCAGCGCTGCGCCAGCTCCTCGTAGGATCCGATCACCTCGCGATGGTCGTGGTCGGCGTCGCATTCCCAGACGTTCAGCGGCGTGCCCCAGTAGCGGTCGCGCGACAGCGCCCAGTCGACGTTGTTCTCGAGCCATTCGCCAAAGCGGCCGCTGCCCACCTCGGGCGGATGCCAGTCGACTTCCGCATTGATCTCGAGCATCCGCTTTTTCACCGCCGTGGTGCGGACGAACCAGGAGCTGCGGGCGTAGTAGATGAGCGGCGAGTCGCAGCGCCAGCAGTGCGGATAGCTGTGCGAGTAGGGGCGGGTCTCGAGCCAGCGGCCGTCGTGCTTCAGCCGCTCGATGATGAGGCGGTTCGTTTCCTTGTCGGTGACGAGCTTGCCCTCGAGCTCCGGCCAATTCGTACCTCGGAACGTCCCGTCCGGGGCCACGGGATTCACGAATGCCAGACCGTTTTGTTGACCGGCGGCGTAGTCGTCCGCCCCGAACGCCGGGGCCATGTGCACCAGGCCGGTGCCCTCATCGGCGCTGACAAAAGCACCGGCGACGACCACCGCCCGTTGTCCTTCCGGTGGCAGCGGCACGACCTCGAGGGGCCGTGTGTACTTCTTGCCGACCAATTCACGACCTCGATAGCTCTTGATCCGGTCTCCCTGAATCAGGGGCCGGCCGTGGATGTGGACGTCGCCGGCGCGAGCGACCGCCGCGATGTAGGTGGTGATCTTGCCGGTCGTGGGATCGGCAAGCGCGTACTCCCCATATTCGAGATCGGGATGAACGGCGACCGCCACGTTGGCCAGCAGCGTCCACGGTGTCGTCGTCCAAATCACGAGGACGCGAGGGTCGTCACCTTTCCGGCTCAGCAGCGGGAACGTGACGTAGACCGAATTGGTCTGCACGGTCTCGTAGCCCTGCGCGACTTCATGGGACGACAATGCCGTGCCGCAGCGCGGGCAGTACGGCAGCACTTTATGGCCGCGGTAGAGCAGCGCCTTTTCGTACAACCGCTTGAGCAGCCACCACACCGTCTCGATGTAGTTGTTGGTGTAGGTGACGTATGGATGCTCGTAGTCGAGCCAGTAGCCGATCCGGTCGGACAGCGATTCCCAATCGGCTTTGTACTTGAACACGCTCTCGCGACACAGCTTGTTGAAACGCTCGATGCCGTACGCCTCGATCTCGCGTTTGCCGCTGATGTTGAGCGCCTTTTCGATTTCGATCTCGACGGGCAGGCCATGCGTGTCCCACCCGGCGATCCGCGTCACCCCCTGCCCCAGCATCGCGTGAAAGCGGCAGATCAGGTCCTTGAGCGTCCGCGAGAACACGTGGTGGATGCCGGGGCGGCCGTTGGCGGTCGGCGGTCCCTCATAGAAGATGAAAGGCGGCCCGTAGCGCGTCGCCTCGCTCACGCGTGTGAACAGGCGCTCGAGCTTCCACGTCGCGAGCAGCTGCTGCTCCAGCTCGTCGATGGATTGCGTCAGGTCCGAAGGCGGATACGGCATCTGCTAGAGCTGTTCCAGGACGCCGCGCACGACAGCCGCGAGCTTGGGCTCGGCGCCGCGCGCGACGGCAATGATCTGTTCCACCGACGTCGGCTCGAGTGCGTCGGGGAGACAGTTGTCCGTGATGATCGAGAGCCCGAGCACGCGCATGCCCTGGTGGACCGCGGTGATCACTTCGGGCACCGTGCTCATGCCCACGACATCGGCGCCCAACGCGCGCAGCATGCGATACTCGGCGCGCGTCTCGAGGTTCGGCCCCGGCACCGCGACGTAGACGCCCTCGCGCAGCACGATCTTGTGCTCGAGCGCGACGTCGCGCGCGAGCTTGCGCAGCTCGGGATCGTACGCGGCCGACATGTCGGGAAAGCGCGGGCCCTCGGCATCGTCGTTCGGGCCCGCCAGCGGATTGTCTCCGAGAAGGTTGATGTGGTCGGAGATGAGGACGAGGTCGCCCGTAGACCAGAGCGGATGCATCCCGCCCGACACGTTGGAGACGATGAGCGTCTTCGCGCCCAGGGCGCGTAGCACCCGCACCGGAAAGGCGACCTGCTGCAGCGTGTAACCCTCATAGCGATGAAAGCGGCCCTGCATCATCGCCACGCGGGTCTTGCCCAGCATGCCGAACAACAGCCGGCCCGCATGGGTCTCGACTGTCGGGCGGGGGAAGCCGGGAATATCGGCGTACGGGATCGAGACGTCGGCCTTCAGCTCGTCGGCCAACGCCCCGAGTCCCGTGCCGAGAATGACGGCGACTTCCGGAACGATTGCGGTCCGCGTCTGCACGGCGCGGACCGCGTCTGTGACGGAGACTGCGTTCAAGCTTTCTGGCTCCCCCCCTCTCCCCCTCCATCCAGCGCGCGCAGCTCGGCGAGCTGGCGCTCGAGCAGCGCGCGGAAGCCGCCCATGTACTGTTGAAAGCGGCGCTCCGTCTCCGCCATCTTCGCCTGCACCGCGCCCTCGGCGGTGCGCGCTTCGTCGAGCAGCCGTTTCGCTGTCGCTTCGGCCTCACGCACGATCACCTGTCCCTCGCGCTCGGCAGCGGCGCGCGTGTCCTGGCGCAGCTGCTGTGCCGCGACGAGCGCTTCGTTCATCGCTTTCTCGCGTTCGCGAAATACCCGCAGCTGTTCGGTCAGTGCGGAGAGGCGCTCCTCGAGGACCTGGCGCTCGCGAATCGCGCGCTCCAGTGCGTCGGCGACGCGCATGCGAAAGTCTTCGACACCCAGCGTGTCGTAGCCGCGCAGCGTCTTCCGAAAGTCCTGCTTGCGGATGTCGAGCGGTGTCAGGTTGAAGGCTTCGTCGTTCACGGCGTCTCCCCCCCCCTCGGTCCGAAGAGGGCGGTACCCAATCGGATCACCGTTGCTCCCTCGAGAACCGCTGGAGCGTAGTCGCCTGACATCCCCATCGAGAGGGTCGGCAGCCATACTCCTTCCTCCTTCTTGATCCTATCGCGCAAGACGCGCAGGTCCCGGAATGTCCGGCGCTGCACGTCTTCGTCGTCGGTCAGTGGTGCCAACGTCATCAACCCTTCCAACCGCAGATGGTGGAGCTTGGCGACCTGTCGCGCCAGCATGGGTGCCTGCTCCGGCGGGCAACCGCTCTTCTGTGCCTCGCCCGCCACGTTCACCTGCAATAACACGCGCTGTGGTGTCGTCGATCTGCGATCGAGCTCGCGCGCCAGCTCGAGGGAATCGAGGGAATGTACCAGGTCGAACCGCCCCGCGACGACACGCGCCTTGTTGCGCTGCAAGTGCCCGATCAGATGCCAGCGGACACCGGTCAGCTCTTTCAGCGCGTCCTGTTTCTGCACCGCTTCCTGGACGCGGTTCTCACCGATGTCGGCTAGGCCGGCGTCCATCGCGGCGCGAATCGCGTCCGGTCCAAACCCCTTCGTCACGGCGACGATCGTCACCGGCTGCGGGGCCAGCCGCGCGAGCTCGGCCCTCACCTGCGCCAAACGCTCCGGGAGGGCCTCGAAAGCCATAGCCGTTCAATTTAACGCCTAAAGAGGCTCTGCACGCCCTCGGTTTCGATGCGGCGAATGACCCCGGCGAGCGCCTGGCTGGGATTCAGGTGGTAGCTGCGGCGCAGATAATCCAGCGCCTGGCGCTGATCGCCGCGGAGGGCGGCCGCGTTCCCCAGCTCCAGGAACGGCACTGAGAACGACGAGGCGACCTGTTGGGCGGCTGGCTCGAGGTCGAGCGAGTCCGCAGCAAACAACTCGCCCCACGTGAACACCGAATCCACGAGCATGCGGGTCCGTGTGGAATCCACCATCGTCCCCTGGATGCCGCGCAGAAACCGTCGCGTCGTATCGGCGCGCGGGACGATCTTGAACACGAGCCCCTGGAACACGAGATGGGGATCGAGACCGAGCCAGGATCCCCGGCCCGACGACACGCCGAACGTGACCGGACGCCCGGCCGGCAGATATTGCGCGATCGTATAGAAGATCACCTGATCGGACGTGCGAAGAACCTCCCCCTTGCGCACCGGGAGCTCGAAGTTCCCCGCGCGAAAGACGCCATCGTCACTCACCCGCAGCGGCTGCATCCGCTGGATGTCTTCGGCCGTCAGTTGCAAAACCGGACCCGCGGGCAGCTGCGGGGGCGCGAGCGGCCGGTAGAACGCGGGCGCGCGCGCGGCGTCGAACGGCCGCGCGGATCGCGATGCGAGCTGGTGCAGATACCAGTCGAGATTGGCGAGCGAGAGGTTGATGAGCGTGACGTCCCGCCGGATGCCTTCTACTTCCTGCAGATACCACACCGGGAACGTGTCGTTGTCGCCGTAGGCGAACAGGACGCCGTACGGCTCCACCGATTGCACCAGGTCGTACGCGAAGTCACGCGCGACCGTCGCATCGGGACCGTGGCGGCGCGAGGCCGCTGTGAAATTGGCGGCGAACGGCAAGAGCGTGACCAGTGAGGCGACGGCGATTCCGACACGGGCCGGTGCGACTTGCGACACCCGGCGCACCAGCCGCACGAGCCCGAGCGCGGCGAACACACCCCAGATCTGGAAGCTCACGACGAAGAAGTAGTCGCGCTCGCGTACCTCATGTTGGTCAATCGTTGGGTACTGATCCCAGAACAACGAGAACCCCGCCTTGAAGTTCATGTAGATGACGAGGCCGATACCCGTCACGAGCCACAGCGCGCCGAGGAGGTACGCGATCCCCCGGTCGCGGCGGCGGGCGAACTCGAGTCCCAGCATTCCCAACGAAACGAAGACGAGCGAGACGAACACCATGGGGATGTTCGGAAGCGAGCGGCCCCATTGCCACGAACAGTACTGGAAGAAGTTGAGCAGCTGTTGCCCGAACATCTTTAGACTCCGGCCGGGATTGTCCGGACCGGGGAAAAACATCGGATTGTCGAGCAGACCGCGGCTGCCGAATTGCTCGCGCCGGATCACCTTGAGCAGGTTGGTCCAGGTCTCCGGGTCCGCCTCGTTCAGCACCGGATGCAACCCGGAGCGGATATAGAGGAACGCGTAGATCGAGATCCCGGCGGCCGCGACGCCGATCGCCACGATCGGAAACGTGGGCGAGTCGGCGGTCACGCACGCCACGACAGCTCCCGCGACGAGCACACCGCCCACGATGAGCAGCGGTGTGCTGCCGAGGCCGACGGCCACGAGGAGGAACCACAGCGCCGTGAGCGTACCCCACTCCGCCCATTCGACTTTCCGCTCGTCGGGATCGGCAGCGGGTCGTGTGTGTAGTGTGTACGCGATGAACAGCGACACCGCCGGCCCGACGAGCAGCGCGAGCAGGTGATTGCCGATCGACAACGCGGCGATGTAGACGATCAGCAGCAGGATGTGCGGTGCGCGAGCCGTTCCCCTGACATCGCGCCACCGCAAGCACAACCAGCAGATCGCGGCGATACTGAACGTCGCGAACGTATAGACCTCGGTCTCGTTGCTGTTCTGCCACTCCGTGAAGGCGAACGCGGAGAGGATCGCCGCCGCGGCCGCTCCGCCGACGCGCAGGATGCGGTCCTCATCGGCCAGGAATCGCTGCGCGACAAGAAACAGGCATCCGGCGCCGGCCGCCGAAAAACAGGCGCTCATGAGATTCAGCCGCCACGCGTATTGGCCGATGCGGACGATGTCAGCCCAGACGTGGCCGACCAGTACGAAGAGTGGCGTGCCGGGTGGATGGGGAACGCCGAGGACCTTCGACGCCGTGATGAATTCCCCTGCATCCCACAGCGTGACGGTGGGCGCGAGGGTAATCACATAACCGATGAGGACCAGGAGCGCGACGACCGCCGCCTCCCGGTACGGTGGTTTAGGTGGCAGGCTGAGTCACGCGCTCACCGCCTTCGAGATGCGAGACGGCGCCCGAGAGCAAATCGCGCACCTGTTGCGGCGTGAGGTGACGATACAGCAGGCCGTGGCTGGCGACGGAGATCGTCGAGGTTTCTTCCGACACGACCAGCACCGTCGCATCAGTCTCCTCCGACAGTCCCAGCGCCGCGCGGTGGCGGGTGCCGAGGGATTTGTCGGCGACCTTGAACTGCGTGAGCGGCAGCACGCACCCCGCGCCGATGATGCGATCGCCGCGGATCAGGACTGCGCCATCGTGCAGCGGGGAGTACGGCGTGAAGATCGTCGTCAGGAGGTCGGCCGAGACTTTGGCTTCCACCGGGACGCCGGTGGTGATGAACTCTTCCAGCCCGATGTCGCCCTCGACAGCAAGGATCGCGCCGGTGCCCGCCCGGGACAGCCGGTCCAGCGCCTCCGCGATCTCTTCCGCCACCGATTGCCGGTCGCTGCGCGAGAAGGCGCGCATCAAGCGTGATTGGCCGAGCCGCGCCAGGGCGTTCCGCAGCTCCGGCTGGAAGACGACGATCGCCGCGAACGCGCCATAGGTAAACACGACGCCCAGCATCGTATAGATGATCGTGAACTTGGCGAACAGGGCCACAAAGTAGGTCAACGACAGGATCACGAGGCCGATCACGATCTGCATGGCCCGGGTCCCGACGAGGAACAGCAGGAAGCGGTAGATGACGAACGACACGAGCAGGATCTCGAAGAGATCCGGCCAGAGCCGCGGCGAGAGAAACTTGAACGCGTCGACGTTCACGTTGGATTGGTCGTAGCGCCCGCCAGTGCAAGGGCTTCGCGTGTCATTGCGACGTCGTGAACTCGGAATAACCGCGCGCCGCGCTCCCAGGCGAGGGCACAAGCAACAGCCGTGGCGCGATCGCGGTCTTCTACTGGACGGCCCGTCGCTGTGCCCAAAAACCGCTTCCGCGACAGACCGACGGCTACAGGATAGCCAAGGGCGACGATCGTTGCCAGTTCGTCCAGCAGTCGAAAGTTCTGGGCGGCGGTTTTGGCGAAGCCAAATCCGGGGTCGACGACGATGCGCTCGCGAGCAATTCCCGCCCGCTCGGCATTTTCGGCAGTGGCCGCGAGCTCTTCGGCCACCTCGGGAGCGACGTGGGCGTACGTGGCCAGATCGTCCATGGTGGCCGGGGTGCCCCGCATGTGCATCAGGATCACGCCCGCGTCCGCACGCGCTACCACCGCGCCCAGCCCCGGGTCGTGCTGCAACCCGGAGACGTCGTTCACGACGGCGGCCCCGGCGTCGAGTGCGGCCCGCGCGACCTCCGCCTTGCGGGTGTCGACCGACATCGGGCCAAGGCCCCGCTTGATCAGCCCGGCGACGACCGGGACCACCCGAGCGATCTCCTCGTCTGCCGGCACCGGTGTGGCGCCCGGCCGCGTCGACTCACCACCCACATCGAGAAGGCCTGCGCCGTGCGCCGTGAGCTGTGCGCCGTGTTCGATGGCTGCCTCGACTGACGGCAGATGACCGCCATCGGAGAATGAATCGGGTGTGACGTTGATGATTCCGACAATGACCGGTTTATCGAGCGGCAACTCAGCGCCGCGAATCAACCAGGAGCGGGGCGGCTCCGCGCGCGCCGCGAGGAGCCGGCCGAGTTCCGGGGCGAGACGCGCCAGCTCGGCGGGCGCGCGGTCGTAACGGGCGAGCGGCGCGATTCGGCTCGTGGAGCCTGCCACGAGCGCCCAGCCCCCAAGCCCCAACCCCGAGCCCCCAGTAAGGACGTCGGCGCCCGACTTGGTGCCCCAATGCACGAGCGCTTCGCGCTCATCCTCCGTGATGCCTTCGATGAGGACGACGAACGGCTGGATGCCGATCGCGGCGAACCACGCCGGCTGTGCTTCCCATCCCCGGGCCGCGAGCGCCGCGCGCACCGCTTCCGGTGCGTGCGCGGCGACCGCGGTGACTTTCATGCGGGGGGCGCGGAGAGGTCCGCGTTCTTAGCTTCCATGCCCCTCGCTGGCTCGGGCTGGCGCCGGCGGCTCAGGCTCCCGCAGGCTCAGGCGGCGGATTGCGCAGAACACCGCCTGATGTGCGTGGCGCCCGTTCTTTTTCTGTCGATTCGGGTTCGCTGCGGGGTGCCGGCGCGGGCGGCGGCACGTACGGCGGCAGCGCCTGGCCGGCGATCACCATCTCGACCTGCTCGCGCTCCAGCGTCTCGCGCTCCAGCAGCGCCGCCGCCACACGATCGAGTGCGGCGCGCCGCTCGCTGACGATCCGCGCCGCCTCGCTGTAGGCCCGTGTGAGGATGTTCTTCACTTCCTCGTCCACGATCTGCGCCGTGCGATCGGAAATCTCGCGGCGCTGCACCACTTCGCGGCCCAGGAAGATCTCCTGCTCGCGGTCGCCCACGGCAATCGGACCGATGACCGCGCTCATCCCGAACTGCGTCACCATGCGCCGCGCGATGTTGGTTGCCTGCTGGATGTCCTGCGCCGCGCCGGTCGTCACCTTCTCCGGTCCGAACACCAGCTCCTCGGCGACGCGGCCGCCGTACGCCATGGCGAGCCGCGACTCGATCGACCGCTTGGTGTATTTGTGCAGCTCCTCCTCCGGCAGGTACGCCGTGAGGCCGAGCGCCCGGCCGCGCGGAATGATCGTGACCTTGTGGAGCGGATCCGCGTCGGGCACGGTGAGCCCGACGAGGGCATGGCCGGCTTCGTGATACGCGACGAGGCGCCGCTCCTCGTCGGAGAGCACGCGGCTCTTGCGTTCGAGGCCGAGCATCACCTTGTCTTTCGCGTCCTCGAAGTCCTGCCCGTCCACCTGGGCCTTATTACGGCGCGCCGCGAGCAGTGCCGCTTCATTGACGATGTTCGCGAGCTCGGCGCCGGCAAGACCGGGCGTGCCGCGCGCGATCCGCTCGAGATTCACACCGGGCGCCATCGGAATCTTGCGCACGTGCACGCGCAGGATCTGTTCGCGGCCTTTCAGATCGGGCATATCCACGACGATCTGCCGATCGAAGCGGCCCGGCCTGAGCAACGCGGGGTCGAGGATGTCGGGCCGGTTGGTGGCCGCGAGCAGGATCACCCCTTCGTTGGATTCAAAGCCGTCCATCTCGACGAGCAGCTGATTCAGCGTCTGCTCGCGCTCGTCGTGCCCGCCGCCGAGGCCGGCCCCGCGGTGGCGTCCCACGGCGTCGATTTCGTCGATGAAGATGATGCAGGGCGCGTGCGCTTTGCCCTGCTCGAACAGATCGCGCACGCGCGAGGCGCCGACGCCGACGAACATTTCCACGAAGTCGGAGCCCGACATCGAGAAGAACGGCCGGCCCGCCTCGCCGGCGACCGCCTTGGCGAGCAGCGTCTTGCCCGTTCCCGGCGGCCCGACGAGCAACGCGCCCTTGGGCAGCCGGCCGCCGAGCCGCTGGAATTTCTGCGGGTCTTTCAGGAAGTCGATGATCTCCTCGAGCTCCTGCTTCGCCTCGTCGCAGCCCGCGACGTCGGCGAACGTAACCTTGGGTGTGTCGCCCGCGAGCAGCTTCGCCTTGGACTTGCCGAACGCGAAGGCGCGGTTTCCACCCTGCTGCATCTGGCGCAACATGAAGATCACGAGGCCGAAGATCAGGAGGTAGGGCAGGAACTGCACCAGCACGAGGCCGAACGACTGGCCGGGCTCGCGCGCCGCCACTTCCACGCCCTTGGCCGACAGATTGGCGGCGAACTTGTCGTCCGCCTCGAAGGGCAGCAGGACGTTGAAGCGCTCCACCGTCTGGCGCTTCACCACGACCGGATGGACGAACGTGCCCCGCACCTTTTGCCGCTCGGCGATTTCCACCGCGGCGATGTTGCCGGCGTTGAGCTCCTCCATGAACTCGCTGTATTTGATCTCGGCTTCTTCGCGCCGGCGGCTCGAAGCGAGCTGCACCAGCGCGATCGTCCCGACGATGAGGAGCGCCCAGAACGAGAGCGTCCGCAGCATCCGGGCCCAGTTGAATTCCCGCGGTGGCGGGGGGATACGATTAGCCATCTATGTCAGACTCGCGATATAGGGAAGGTGCCGGAAGTTCTCCGCGTGATCGAGGCCATAGCCGACCAGGAACAGCGTCGGGGCGTCGAATCCCAGGAATTTCGCCTCCAGCTCCAAATGTCCAGCGACATGTTTGTGCAACAGTGCACAGATCTCCAGACTGCGCGGCCGCCGCTGCCGCAGCAGCGCGACCAGCTTGTTCAGCGTCTTGCCGGTGTCGATGATGTCCTCGACCAGCAGGATGTGCTTTCCGGCCAGCTCCGTCTCCGGGTCATACACCAGCCGCACGTTCCCACTCGACACCGTTCCTTCGCCGTAGCTCGATGCGACGAGAAAATCGACCTGCAACGGCCGGTCGATCCGCCGCACGAGATCGCTCAAGAAGATGAAGCTGCCCTTGAGAAGGCCCAGGACCAGCAGATCGCCATCAGGGTAGGCCGCCGTGATTTCCCGGCCCAGGCTCTGCACTCGCTCCGCGATCGCCTCCTCGTCGAAGACGATGCGCTTGAGCTCACGCCCCCCCGTCTGCTTCAGCCGAGCCGCACTCGATAACATCCAGCCTCACCGCTCGAGTTCCGGGCGCCGGCACGCCTTCCACACTGCGACAGATGCCCGGCACCCAGAGAATGGTCGCCCCTCTACTGACTACGGGATAGCGCGGCCGCGCGCTACGCGGCACCCGCGCTTCCATTAGTAAGCGCCTGACCGGCCGATGCCCGACCCCACCCAGCGGCACCAGCGCATCGCCGCGCGTCGGCCATCGCACTTCCCACCCGTCGCCATCCACCCATGTCGTCCACGTCGTACGCTCGATCTGGGCGGGAGCCGACGCCGGCGACCACGCAATCTCGAACTCGCCGAACCGCGCCGTGCCCCGGTCGCCCGTCGGCCAGACCCGCTCGAGCGCGCAATCGACCGCGCGCTCCGCCTCGCGACTGACACGCACCTGATCGAATGCCACTTCGGCCGACCACCCGTCGCCCAATGGCAGACGGCGGCCGGAGGGGCGCTGCGCCAGTGCCACAATCCGCTCGGCTCGCGTGGGGCCGAGAACGAGTCCTACTCTACGGGCCGCCGCGCGCAAAAGCGCAACAGACAATGCGTTATCATAGCCGCACACACTCGCGCGGGCAACGGTAAAGCTCGACCCCTCTACGCGCAGTCCTAAGTCCGGTAGCAGGTCGAGGATGCGGTCCCACGCGCGCCGGTCACCGGCGGCATGACGACCCTGCGCGAGCACATCGCGACGCAGTCGCGGGCCGAGGCGCTCGTTCAGGAGCGGCAGGAGCGTGGTGCGGACCCACGAGCGCAAATGCCGCGGGTCGCGGTTGGCGGGATCGTCGTAGACCGGCAGGCCGCGCTCGGTGACGTGGGCGTGCAGTTCGCTGCGCGTGAACGGCAACAGCGGGCGCACCAGGCCGCCGCGCCCGCGCCCGGCGATTCCCGCGAGACCGGCGGGCGCACTGCCGCGCAGCCCCCGCAGCAGGATCGTTTCGACTTGATCGTCTTCATGATGCGCAGTCACGATGTACTTCGCGCCGCGGCGTTTTTGCACTTCACGGAGCCAGGCATATCGCGCGCGCCGCGCGTCTGTCTCCGTTGTCTCTGGCCCGAGTTGCAGCTCCGTTGCCTCGAATGGCAGCTGGTACTTCGTTGCGAGACTAGCGACGGACCGTCGGACGGTCTGACTGTCGGACTGAATGCCGTGATCCACATGGGCGACTACGAGTGTGAGTCGTAACTGCCGCGCGATTTCGTTGAGCACGTCGAGTAGGGCTACGGAATCCACGCCACCGGACACCGCGACGAGCGCCTCTCCCGCAAAACGGAAGAGCCGATCCTCGTGAATGTGTGCCAGCACGCGCGCCGGCAGCGAGCCAGGAGTCGCCATGTATCTTGAAGTATGCGCCAACCCGACCTGACGTACCAACTGCTGCGGAACCTGACGTCCCCGGTCGTGGCGGTTACGTCGGAGCACAACCGCAAGGAGAACGGCATGATCTCCGACGCCGCGGTGCGCGCCTCGATCGTACCGTCCATTCCCCGGTTGTCGGTCTACATCCACAAGTTCAACTACAGCCACAACATGATCTTCGAATCGGGGCGTTTTGGCCTGCACCTGCTGCACACGAAGCAGTTCGACGTGGTGCGTCGCCTCGGCTTTGTGAGCGGTCGCGATCGCGACAAACTCGCGGGGCTGCCGTACCATCGGGGGGTTCTCGGCGTACCGGTGCTCGATGATTGTTTTGCGCACTTCGAGTGCAGCGTGGTCAACGTGATGGACACAGGAAGCTCTACGCTGTTCCTGGGCGATGTCGTTGCCGTCGGCCGCGGTGCCGCGGCCGGCCTGGAGCCGCGCGGTGAGCTGCTGACGGCGACCTACTTCCGCGCGAACATGCCGGCGGAGTGGCGGGTCGAGTACGAAGCGAAGCTCGCAGAAGCGCAGCAGGTCACGGCGGAGATGTCGAAGACGATCCAGCCGGTGGTGTGGAAATCGACACGAACAACATAGGGGCGCAGGATGCCGCGCCCCTACTCAAACCGTCTTGTGGATGATTAGCGATTCAACAACGCGCTGACGCCGATCCCGATTCCCCAATTCCCATTGTAACTGACCAGGTAGGACTTGTTGGCCGAACTCGGCATGAAATCCACGTGCCCGTCGAGCCGTACTGCGAGCAGCTTCCCGAACCGCTGCCGGACACCAACCTGCCCCGAGGCCCCACTGTCCTTCGCCTCGTACGTCCCAGTGTAGGTATTGCGCACGAACCCGATCCCGGCGAAGACCTCGGCGCGACTCGTGGATGGCACGTCGTAGACGAGCCACATGTGAAACGGCCGGTAGCCGGCGCCGTTCTTCGAGGCGTGCGCGATGTCCACCTCGATCGCCAGGAACGAGAACGGGTTCACGCCCACGCGCCCACCGAATCCGAGCGCATTGTCGACGGGAAGAGAGTTGTCGGCGTTGACATAGGCAGCGAACCCGCCGATCTCGAACGAGCCTCGTTTCTGGGCTCGCGCGGGAAGTGCGGCGGTGCAGGCTGCTCCGACAACGAGCAGTAGGACGCGGAACGTCATGACGGCCCCCTTTTGGGGTGAATGACAGGTTCCCAATTTGATACACCGAACGGAATGACGGTAGAGTCATGACGGTCAAAGACACATGCGGCGGTCAACGGACAATGCGACGGTCAAAAACCAAATGCGGCGGTCAACGTGGTCGACCGCCGCATTCGCAGTTTGACCGCCCTGACCGCCGCCGTTGCGTTTTCCATAGCAGGGGTGGGATTCGAACCCACGACCCCGGCATTATGAGTGCCGTGCTCTCACCAGGCTGAGCTACCCTGCCGTACGGCTGTGCTAGTTGACGCCGACCCTTCCCTGCACCGAGGCAATCAACTTGGCAGAATCGTAGCCGACGCCATCCTTAAAAACAATCGTGGGGCTGCGGATCACCGACGGGTCGGCCGTCAGATCGCCACGGAGCACGACCAGGTCGGCCAGCTTTCCCGGCTCGACCGTCCCCAGCGTCTGCGCGACCCCGAGGATTTTTGCGCCGTTCGCGGTCATGATCTGAATCGCTTGCGCCGGCGCGAACCCCGCCTCGATGAACAGCTCGTAGTTGCGCTGATCGCCGAATCCGGCGAGCGCCCCGCCGATCCCCGTCGGATCGACGCCCGCCGCCAACAGACCGCCGGCGGCGACGAACTCTCGCTCGAACGCCATCGAGTTCTTGAACGCCGGCAGGGAGACCCAGCCGTTGCCGCTCGAGTCGATCTGCTGGCGCATCTTCATGTAGCTGTCGCGCACCTCCGGATCCATCGCCTGCAGCACCCGCTCGTCCTTGGTCGGACGGTTGGCCACAAACGGCTCGTAGACGGCAAGGGTGGACGTCATCGAGACGTGGTGCTGCACGAGCGACTGAATCGTGGCCTGCCCGGCATTGCCCTTCGGATCCGACGCGCTGATCTGGGTCATCAGGTTGACCGGACAGACGTCGGCCTGCTTCCCGGTCGTGAAATCGGACGCGGTGAGCATGCCGTGCTCCAGATTGTCGATCCCGAGCGACACCGCTTCCTCGAAACTCACGGAGCAGAGGTGGCCCGTGACCTTGATGCCGCGCCGATGCGCCTCTTGAATCGCCGCGCCCAGCTCGGCGCGCCGGATGTCCGTGTACGCCTTGATCCAGGTCGCACCTTCCGCCGCCCAATAGGCGACGAAGCGCCGCGCGGCCTCGGGAGAGTTCAGGATGGCCATCGCCCCGCCGCCATGCTCACCCGTGATGTACGGGGCGGTGAGATGGATGCGCGGCCCCGGCGCCAAACCGTGATCGATCGCGTCTTTCAAATTGATCTCGGCATATGGCGCCCGGCTGCCCGTGGTACGGATCGTCGTGACGCCCGACCCCAGATACAACCGCGGCCCGGTATACGACATCTGCACGGCACGGCCGCCGGCGGCGGTATAGAACAGGTGGTCGTGCATTCCGATGAGACCGGGGATGACGGTCGATCCGCTCATGTCCATGACGCGTGCCCCGGCCGGGATCTGCACCGACGCCGCGGGACCCACCGTCGCAATCCGGCCGGCGCGAACGACGATCGTCTGGTCGGTCTTGGGGGCGCCACCCGTCCCATCGAGGAGGAGGACGTGCGTCAACGCGAGCAACGACGTATCGACGGTGACGTATTCGCGCACCTGCGCCGCCAGTGAATCGGGACGCTGTGTGGCGAGCGCGAGCAGGAGGGTGAGCGCGTACATGGGATCTCCTCGCTAATCGATGGTGAAATGCATCATCATCCCGGCCGAGAGATGCTCGGCGATGTGGCAGTGGAGCATCCATTCGCCGGGGTTGGCGGTGTCGAGCAAAATATCCACCACCGCACCGGCAGGCACCAGCACGGTGTCCTTCCACGCCAGGTCCTTGTTGGGCACTCCATTCACCGCCAGCACGAGGAAGCGCTGGCCGTGCAGATGAATCGGATGTTGCATCCCGTGAAAGGCGCGGCGCTCGTTGACAAGGCGCAGCTTCACCGGCTCGCCGCGCCGGAAGTGCCACGCGATATCCATGTTCTCGTGGCCGGTTGCCGGGTCCTTCAGGACCCAGCGCACCTGCCGGCCCGTGGACGCCCAGTTCATCATCGGCATCGTCCCGCCCCACTCGACGGGCGCAAAGTAGATCGAGTCGAGCTGCATCAAGCGCTCGGTGAAGTACGGCAGGCCCTCCGTGCGCAGCGTCAGGACCAGCGTCTGATCGGGTGGACGATTCAGGTATGAAGAGGCGGCGGCATAGGGCGGCGGAAGGCGGCGAAGGGCGGCAAAGGCTTTGCTTAGATCGCGGCGGACGCGCGCAGGCGCGACGGTCACGCTGCCCAGCGTGTCGACCATTGGGAAGAAGCGACCGAAGAGATGGTCGAGTCCGATCACTTTGTTGAGAAGCGCGAATTCGCCCGTCCGGTCAAATTGGACATCGACCACGTAGCGCTCCGCGGGCGCGATCACGACGCTCTCGACCCACGCCTCGCGCTCGAACGGCCCGGCGTCGGTCGCCACGAGTTTCATGCGCGCTTCCGGGAATGACAGGTTCAGCGTGCGGGTGCTCGACGCGTTCGTGAAGTAGAAGCGCACCACCTCACCGCGACGCACCGACAGCCGATAGCCCGGCTCACCGTTCACGAGAAACACGTTGCCGAACCGCCCCATCAACGCGTGCGTTGGTGATTCCTGCCCCCACGGAATCAGGCCTGCATCGCCGACCAGAAGGTCCTGCAGCATCAGGATCTGTTCGCGATTGGCGGGGATCTTCGCGCCGGGCTGCCGCACGAGAATGTTGCCGTACAGACCGAGCGCCTGCTGGATGTCTTCGCGAATGTGCGGATGGTACCAGTAGATCCCCGCATCCGGGAACCGAAGCTTATAGGTGAACGCGTCGCCCCCCCCCACCCCATCGACGCCGTCGAACGCGTTCTCGAGCCGGATGCCGTGCCAATGAATGCTCGTCGAGTCTGCGAGGTGATTCGTGAACCGCACCATGATCTCGGAGCCACGCGCGACTTCGATCAGTGGTCCGGGATACTGCCCGTTGTAGCTGTACATCGTGTACGTCTGTCCATTGATCGTGCGGCGGACGAGCTCGGCATCGAGATCGATGAAGTCGCCGTCCTTGAGCCGAAGCACCTCGTTCGATTCTGCGTTTGGAATCGGCGCGTCCGCCGCGGGGAGAAAGGGGGCGACGTCAGGGCGTAGAGCCATTTCCGCCGGCAGCATCGTGAGGCCGGGCGGCACGGGGGGCATTTCAACGTCGTGAACGTGCTCTGCGGTGCCCGCCGCCATCCCACCGAGCGAAAACTCGAGCAAGTCGGGCGGAAACGGCCTCGTACTCGGCGACTGGCCGCGCACGATGATGCGGCCGTGCGGCTCGCGCACGCGCGCGTTGCGCTCGACAGAGATGAGGATGTTGAACTTGTCGAAGTCGATCGGGCGGAGCGTGACGCTCCCGTTCTTCAGTTCGCCCAGCTTGATCAGCGAATCCATCTGCGGCGTGGTGGCCCAGGCGATGTAGGTGCCGGTGGATGGAAGGCCGCTGAGATAGAAAATGGGGATGAAGCGAGAATGACCGTCGGCGGTGACGGCCACCGTGAACGGACCGGGGGGACTGGCGAGCTCGACGCGTCCTGAAACCCCGTTGATCCCGGGCGCCGCGACGAGCTCGACGCAGTACAGATCGTGGCTGGGGCCGAGTGAAGTGGACGGGTCGCACGGTCGCGCCCGCCCTCCCCCCACGGTCTGCCCTTCGCAAACCCCCGCCGCCACGGCGAGGAGGACTAGTGCTTCGCGGACCTTGTCAATCCGAGGACGTCTCCGCGCCACCACTGACGCCGACCAGAGACCGGGGCCACCGGTCGGGCACTCGTCGTGAGGGACGAGACGTCGAACGTGTAGGCGCCGATTTCTCCGGGCGCGCTGCTGCCGATCACGATGTCGTACGGTCCGCTAGCATTCAGCGGGACGGTGTATTGGATGAACGCGTTCGGGTTGCCCGCGGAGCTGTCGTCGTTCTGGGCCACCAGCGAGCGGGGGTACGTGTTGAGATCCAGGATGCGATAGATGGCCAGGCTCGGGTTTATCACGGCCGAGTGCTCGGAGATGGTCAACACCGAGCCCTGCGTCAGTTGAATGCGCGCGACGTCATAGTAGTGCGGCGTCGCCGAGCTGTCGGCGCAGTCCGTCGCCGTCAGCGAGTCGTTTACCGTTACACCGCGGGCAACCCAGACTTGCCGGCACCCGTTCATGGCCGCGGGCCGCGTCTCCGTCGCCATCGTGTAGGCGCCCGTGGTGAGCTGGTTGTACGAATTCGCGCCGATGACGTAGCTGCCGCCGGGGAGAATGATGTCGAGCTGCGAGTTCTGGATCTGCCCCAACGTGACGTCGTCATCGAATCCGAACAGCGGACCGTCGATGCTCCAGAAATCGACCCACGTGTCGAACACCGTCGAATTCATCGTGAGGCGCATGCTCTGCTGCCCGGCCGGCAGATCGAGTGTGTAGAAATCGTAGAACCACCCCGCGTTCCGGTAGTTGCAGTCGTTGGCGGTGAGCGCGGCATTGACGGTCTGGCCAAGGGCGTAGGGCGCGAGATAGAGGCAGGGATCCACCGCCGTCGCGTGGTACACGACATCGGAGACACCGGGCACCGCGGCGTGGATCGTGATGGAGCCGACGATGGAGCCCAACGTTGCAGTCGTCGCGGCGGCACCGTTGACGTCGGTCGTGGATGTCGCGGGGTTGAACGAGGCGCCGCCGCTGGGCGTCGCGCTCCAGGTCACGTGCACGCCCGGAGCCGGCTGCCCGCTCGAGCCGAGGGCCACAAAGCTGAGCGGAAAGGCGAGCGCCGAGCCGGTCGTCGCGGTTTGGCTGTCGCCGGCAACGCCGGTGACCGATGCCGCCACCGGACCGGAGTCGGTGCTGCTTCCGCATGCCGCGGCGGCCGCGATCATCACGGCGATGGCAACGGGCACGAACCGACGAAGCCAGCTCATGGTGCCTCCTCTTATTTGGGCACGACGCGGTAGAGTACCTCGCCGTCTCGGATCATTCCGAACTGCTCCCGCGCCACACGCTCCTGCACCGCGGGATTCGTCTCTAGGTCGTGCGCCAACTTTGCGAGTGAATCGAGCTCGAGACGCAGCGCAGTCACCCGCGTGCGTTCTTCCGCGAGCTGGCGCCGGATCGTAATCCAGTCGGCCGTGCCGTACTCCCCACCCCACACGGCCAGCGCGAGCAACCCGACTCCGCCCGCGATCCCGGCAATGCGGATTCGGGTCACAAGCCGTACAGATGGCGGCCGGGGTAGTGCGCCACGTCGCCGAGCTCCTCGGCGATGCGGAGCAGCTGGTTGTACTTCGCAATCCGCTCGCTGCGCGACGCACTGCCGGTCTTGATCTGCCCGACCCCGGTCGCCACCGCGAGATCCGCGATGAACGTGTCCTCGGTCTCACCCGAGCGGTGCGAGATCACCGAGCCGTAGCCGTTGCCCCGCGCCAGCTCGATGCACTGCAGCGTCTCCGTGAGTGTGCCGATCTGATTCACCTTGATGAGGATGGCGTTCGCGACGCTCTCTTCGATCCCCCGGGCGAGCCGCTCGACGTTGGTGCAAAAGAGATCGTCTCCTACAAGCTGCACCCGCTCCTGCAGGGCCGCTGTGAGCTTTGCCCATCCGGTCCAGTCGTCCTCTGCCAGGCCGTCCTCGATGGACACGATCGGATAGCGGTCGATCCATCCTTTGTACAGCGCGATCATCTCTTCGGCGCTCTTCTGGCCGCCTTTGCTCTTCTTGAATGTGTATACCTCGTCAGCGTAGAGCTCGGACGCCGCCACGTCGAGCGCGATCGCGATGTCCTTCCCCGCCTCGAACCCCGCCGCCTCGATCGCCGCCATGATCGCCTCGAGCGCCGCCTCGTCGTTCGGCAGATCCGGGGCAAACCCTCCCTCGTCCCCGACCGCCGTCGAGAGGCCCCGCTTGGAGAGGACTTTCTTCAGCGCATGGAACGTCTCCACCCCCATCCGCAGTCCTTCCGAGAAGGTCTCCGCGCCGATCGGCACCACCATGAATTCCTGGGAGTCTACGGTATTCGCCGCGTGGGCGCCGCCGTTCAGAATGTTCATCATCGGGACCGGCAAGACGTGAGCGACCGGACCGCCCAGATAGCGATAGAGCGCTAGACCGGCCTCCTGCGCCGCGGCTCTGGCAACTGCAAGTGAAACGGCGAGAATCGCATTCGCGCCCAGGTGGCTCTTGTTGGGTGTGCCGTCGAGGTCGAGCATCGCGTAGTCCACCGCGATCTGATCCTCGGCCGAGAGGCCCTCGAGCCGCGGGCCGATCACTTCGTTCACGTTCTTGACAGCTTCCAGCACGCCTTTGCCGCCGTAGCGCTTGCTGTCTCCGTCGCGCAGCTCGACGGCCTCGTGCTCTCCGGTGGATGCGCCGCTCGGAACGGCGGCCGTGCCGCTCGCGCCGCTCGCCAGGGTGACATCGGTCTCGACCGTGGGATTGCCCCGGCTGTCGAGAATCTCTCGCGCGTGTACCGAGATGACGGTGCTCATTGTGGAACGAACCCTACCGCGCCTTTGACTGAAGGGCAACCATCGCCGCTCGCACTTCATTCCGCAGCCGCTCGCGATCCTCCGGCCGCAGTCCGGTCGTCATGATCGGACTGCCGGCGAGCAGACGAATCGGACGGGGACGCAGGCGCCAGGCGCCCTTCGGCAGGATCTCGAACGTGTGGTGCACGTAGACAGGGACGATGGGAACCTGGGCAGCGATCGCGAGGCCGAACGGCGCGTTCTTGAACGGCAGCAGCTCGCCGGTGCGGCTGCGGGTCCCCTCGGGGAACACGACGATGGACGAGGTCCCCTCCCGAATCGTTCGCGCCGCCTCGTCGTACGCCGCGAACGCTTTCTTGCGGGCGGCCCGATCGATCGGAATGTGGCCCACGGCGCGCATGGCGCCGCCGAGCAGAGGGATCTTGAACAATTCCTGCTTGGCGACGAAACGCACCGATCCGGGCAGCGTGGCGAACAACGCCCAGATGTCGAACATCGAGGAGTGGTTGGAGGCGTACATGACCGGCTGATCGCGCGGGATATGTTCCAGGCCTTCGGCAATCACTGGCGTGCCCGCAGCGCGGAGGATGTCGCGTGACCAGTCCGTGCTGGCCCAATCGTAGACGCCACCTCGCCGGTTGCGCACGCGGAACAGGCCGGCCACCACGGCAGCGGTTGCGTGAACAATTGTTGTAGCGAGAAGGACTACGTAGTACCAGAGCGTGCGGATCACTGCGAGAAGTGATCGTATCCTGCAGGCAGGGGAACCGGGGTGCTGCGATCGAGGAGTCGCACGCCACCGCGGCGCCCCCCCGCGCCACGCAGGCAGGAGCCGATCCGGCTCAACTGGAGACCGGTTTCGGAGCGGAATGCGGATACGTTGGTGTCACCGAACGTCGGCGGCATGGTGCATAGTAACTCGAATTCTTCCCCGCTGGCGACGGCGGCCATCGCCGCCACATCCTCCCAGCACGGGATCTGCTCGAGGTTGATCTCGATGCCGACTTCGGACGCGGCGGCGAGGTGCTGGGCGTCGGCGGCGAGGCCATCCGAGATATCGATCATCGCGCTGGCACCGTGATCAGCGAGCCAGAGGCCGGCCTGAATGCGCGGCTCGGGGCACGCATAGCGGTTACGGAGCACGGTGGACATTTTCTTGCCGGCGCGGAAATGCTCGAGCGCCAGTGCCGCCCCCCCCAGATATCCCGTCACCCACACTCCGTCGCCTTCGCGCGCACCCGAGCGGCGTACCGGCCGCCGGGCTTCACCGATGACGCACACATCGACGACGTACTGCTCGGAGCGCGTCAAATCCCCGCCCAGCACTTTCGCCTCGAGATTGTGCACCATCGTGGCAACGCCCCCCATGATGTCCGCCGCGGCATCGGGGCCGCTCTGACCGTTCGCCGGAACGCCCAGGGACACGAGGACACCCAAGGGCCTGGCACCGTCCGCGGCGAGATCCGACAACGCGGACCCCGCCGCGCGAAAGCCGATCTCCTTGAAGTCGAGCCAGTCGGTGCGGAAATGGACGTTCTCGAGCGAGTTGTCGATGCTGATCGCGAGGGTCGTCGAGCCCAACGGAATCAACGCGCAGTCGTCACCGAGCTCCGGGCCATCGCCCGTGATCTCAGCGATCCGCTCGATGATGGCGCGGATGCGATCGAACTCTTTGCCGGGACCGAGATTCATGGGACGTTCATTTTTACAACACCTCTGGAGCCTCAAGTTCCACTAGAACTGGAGGTCTGGCGGGCCCCACGTCCTTCCAGGCCCGCCACACATCCGGAAGGGCCGCCAGGACATCGGCTGGGCGCAGGCTGCGGGCCGTCCATTGCCGGGCGCCTTGCTCGGCGGCCCGACCGAGGGCATGCGCGCCGAGTGCCGCAGCCTCGGCGGGCGCCGTTCCCCGGGCGAGGAATGCGCCGATGAACCCGGCGAGCAGATCACCGCTGCCGCCCGTGGCGAGGCCGGGATTACCGCTCGCGACGATGTGCTCGGGGCCGCGGAGATCGGCGATGACGGTCGGCACACCCTTCAGCAAAACGGTGCACTTGAGTTTTGTCGCCGCGCGCGCCGCAGCCGACCAACGATCGTTCGCCGCTTCGTCGGCGAGTGCGTCTCCGGCGAGCGCGCGAAACTCTCCTAGATGAGGAGTAAGCACTAGGGCCCGGGGGCTGGGGGCTGGGGCTTCGGGCATTAGGAGATGGAGAGCGTCCGCATCAACAACCGTCGGCACCGGACGGCGCGACAGAACACCCGCGACAAAGCTCTTTCGCGCCTCGCGCGGCGCTCGGCCCAGGCCGGGCCCGAGGACGATCGCATCGGCCCACTCGACAGCTTCCAGGACCTGCGGCTCCGGCGTCTCGCCGAGCGCGGACTCGACGGTCAAGACGTCCGGGAGGCTGGCCTGCGCCGCGGCGATCGTCTCGCGGGCGGCCACGAGCTTCACCAATCCGGCGCCGGCGGCAAGGGCGGCCCGGGCGGCATGGAGCGCGGCGCCGCTCATCCCATCTGCGCCGCCGACGACACAGACGCGACCGCGATCGCCCTTATGCATCTGCGGTGCCAGGCGTGGTAGCCGCTCGGCAGCCCACCGGTCGGTGATGAGTAGAGGCCACGCGCCATCAGGGGGCGGGAATCCGATGTCGACGACGACGACCTTGCCACACCACTCGCGCGCCAGCAGATGCCCGCGTCGGGGGCCGCCGAACGTCACCGTGAGCTGAGCGCGCACCGGGCCGTGCGCTTCACCGCTCGTGAGATCGAGGCCCGTCGGCCCGTCGACCGCGAGAATTGGGGCTCCGTATTCTACGAGGCGCTGCGCCAAGGCAAGGACGTCGCCTTTAGCCGGACCCGCAGCGCCTGTGCCAAGCAACGCATCGACCGCGACGGCGGCCTTGGGCCAGGCTTCCTCGCGGCCCAATTCACGTACGCCGTCGAGCCGCGCCAGCGCGCGATTGTCGATCGCATCGTCGGTCTTGGGATCGACCGCCGAAACCCAGACCGGAATGCCGACAGCATGGAGCGCGCGCGCGACGACCCACCCGTCGCCGCCGTTGTTGCCCCCTCCCGCCGCGACGAGCACACCGCCAGTGGACGCTTCGGACATCTCGGTCACGAGCACCTGGACGACGGCCCTGCCCGCCGCCTCCATCAGCACGCGACTTGGCACCCGGTACTGGGTGCGCGCCGCCGCATCCCACGCTGCCGCCTCGCTCGCCGACAGCACCGGAATTGGATTCACGTGATCACCACCCCTGCGTATCCCACCACCCGCGCGTTATCGCCGGACACCCAACCAGAGTGGCGGTAGTCTACCACCTCCGCTCGCTCTGCGCCCAACACGCGCGCGGCGGCGATGACGGTGGCCGCCGGCCCGCGCCCACACATCGAGATCCGCTCGCGCCGGCAGCGCGCGAGCAGCTCGGCACCGTCCAGCGCGCGTATCGCCTCGAGCGCCTGGGCGTCCTTCTGCTCCGTGACACCCGCCGGCTCGTAGTGATTCATGTCGCTCGAAGCGAGCAGCAGGACGGGCTCGCCGGCGGCTTGGACCAGCCGGGCCAGCATCTCTCCCAGCAGGCGTGCAGCGTCCCAGGCATCCCACGCGAGCACGAGCGGGACGATGCGCACATCAGCACGCAACAGCTGGAGAAACGGCAGCTCGACCTCGACGGCGTGCTCGGCCCGATGCGCGTCGTGGTCCACCCCCACGACCCCACCGGAAACATCGAGGAGTGCCTCCGCCATTTGCGCATCGATCGGCACGTCGCCCAGTGGAGTTCGAAATGCGCCGGCCTCCCAGAGGGACACGCCACCCGCTGCTTCGGCGATGCCAGTGTGGTTGGGAGCCAGAATGATGACGAGTCCAGGAACGGTTACGTCGACAAACACGCGCGCCGCCGTTGGACCTGAGTAGATGTAGCCGGCGTGGGGCGCGATAACACCGACGGTCGTCCTCACCCCCTGGCCCCCTCTCCCTGACGGGAGAGGGGGAACCTGGCGGCGGGCATCCGCGAGCAATGTCGCAACGGTCGCCCGCAGTTCGACGGGATCAGAAGGATAGAATCGCCCGCTGACGGCGGGCGGACGGACGCTCACCCCGAAGAGGAGACCCCCGGCCAGCGATAGCCGGCTCCGGCCTTGAAGACTTCCGCGAACTCGTACACCCGCTCAAAGTCCTCGAGGCGATCAGTGGGTTGGCGCGCCAGCAGCCCCACATCGATCAGCATGAAGACGATCTGCCCGAAGTCGTCGGTGGTGTGGATGCCCCAATGTGTCAGCACGGCCGACGCGAGCATCCCGAACTGCTCCAGCGCGAAGTCGCGGCATGCCCACGCGAGCTCGACGCCGCTCAAGTGGCGGCGCGCGGGGAGGCGGGTCTGGGCAAATTCGAGCGCGGCGAGCACGAAGACGTAGGCACGCTCGTTGAACTTGCCGTCGCGCCGGCGGATCTCCGCGAGCGCAGCTTCGAGCGTAGCGACGTCGCTCATCGCCGGGCCTGCCCGGGAGGCACTGGCGGTGCCGGAGGCCCCGGCGGAGGGGTCGTCACCACACGAATACCACCGGAGCGGCGGTCAGTGCGCTCGTCGGGGGCGTCCAGCAGCGCCAATGCGAGCACATCGTCGATCGTTTCCACAAGCTTTATGTCAAGCAACTTCCGAACCTCTTCAGGCAAGTCGATAAGGTCGTTCTTGTTGCGCTCGGGGACCAGCACCGACGTGACCCCGGCCCGTGCCGCAGCCGTCAGCTTTTCCTTCAAGCCGCCAATGGGGAGCACCCGGCCCCGCAGCGTCAGCTCGCCCGTCATCGCGACATCGTGGCGCGACGGCCGCCGCGTCAGGAGCGACGCGAGCGCCGCGGCGATCGTGATGCCGGCCGACG
>DASWEL010000087.1:0-12048 GCA_036394755.1 Gemmatimonadales bacterium
GACGCTCGCGACGTAGTCGCGGATCTTCTTGATGTGCTCCGGCGTCGAGCCGCAGCAACCGCCGACGAAGCGCGCGCCTGCTTCGATCATGCGCCGCGCGTAGCTCGCCATATACTCGGGGGAGGCGAGGTAGATCTTGCGATCGCCGACATCCTTGGGCAGACCGGCGTTCGGCTGCCCGGAAACCGGCCGCTCCGTCGCCTTGACCATCTTCTCGACGGCTTCGAGCACGCCCGCCGGTCCCACGGAGCAGTTCACCCCGATCACATCCGCGCCCCATGCGGCGAGCTGCTTGGTGAACGTGTCGGGATCGGTGCCGTAATACGTCAGGCCATCGGTGCCGACCGTCATCTGGCAGACGACGGGCAGGTCCGTCGCGGCGCGTACCGCCAGCAGCCCGGCGTGCATCTCGTCCAGGTCGCTGAACGTCTCGAGAATGAATCCGTCCACGCCGCCGCCGAGCAGGCCCTGAACCTGCCGGGCGAACAGCGCCTGGGCCTCGAGCTTCGAGGTGGGACCGAACGGTTCGATCCGGATGCCGAGCGGCCCGATCGCGCCTACGATGCTCGCCTTGCCCCCCGCCGCGGCGCGCGCCAGCTCCGCGGCGGTACGGTTAATCTTCTCCGTCTCGTCCGCCAGGCCGTAGCTATTGAGCTTGAGCGGGTTTGCCCCGAAGGTGTTGGTCTCGAGGATCTCCGCGCCGGCGCGCACGTATTCCGCGTGCACTTCCTGCACGAGCCGCGGCTGCTTCAGGTTCAGCTCGTCGTAGCAGACGTTGAGGAAGAAGCCTTTGCCGTACAGCATCGTGCCCATGGCCCCGTCGAAGACGTGGACTCGACCGTCGGCGAGGAGGGATCGGAGGGTGATAGTCACAGAAGAAAATAATAACCCCCTTTGCGCGTACTCTTAGGTGACCATGAGCCACATCGCAGCCGAACAACTCCTGGCGGAGCACGCGCCGGCGCTCCGAAACTTCCTCGGCGCGCGTTGCCGGGACGCCGATTTGACCGCGGAAATGCTGCAAGAAGTGGCTGCGCGCCTCGTGACGGCGTCACCCCGGCTGTCATTGAACGGCAACGCGCGTGGCTATCTGTTTCGCATCGCGGCCAACGTCTGGCGGGATCACTTGCGCCGGGAGCTCGTGCGACGCCGGGCGGCGGTGGTTCTCGAATCCGCGGAGCCACCGCTGGCCGATCCGGCCGACGCTCGGCTGCTCGAGCGCGAGCTGCGAGCGGCGGTCCGCAACGCGGTGCGCGCACTGCCACCCGCGCAGCGTGAGGTGGTGGAGCTCCGCCAGCAGCGCGGCCTCACGTTTCAGGAGATTGCCGACCGGCTCGGC
Source organism: Gemmatimonadales bacterium (assembly GCA_036394755.1). GTDB lineage: Bacteria > Gemmatimonadota > Gemmatimonadetes > Gemmatimonadales > GWC2-71-9 > 20CM-2-65-7. Next base: position 1,340 of record DASWEL010000087.1, read on the forward strand.
AGGCCGCTCGGCACGGTGCTCACGCAAATGCGCGCCGCGCTCGCTCGTATCGGTGCGGCATTGGAGAACTATCGATGAACCATCCGACCGAAGACCAGCTCCTCCTCCTCGCCTATGGCGAGCTTGCAGAGCCGCTCGTATGCGAAATCGAGTCCCATGTCGCTGCGTGCGCGGCCTGCGCGGACCAGCTGGCTCAGCTCGAACGCGCGCGCGTCGCGCTCGACGTGGCACTCCCGGAACGCCGCCGACCGGTCGTCGTCTGGGTTGCGCTCGGCGCGCTCGCGGCTGCCGCCGCGGTCGCCGGTCTGCTGTTCACGCGGGCGCCGTCGAGCGATGCGGCCCGGCGCGGCTGGAATCCGACAAAGGTGTGGTCAGCCACGGCGGGCTACGTCGCGGGAGGAAACGTCATGGTGGACATCGACGCCCAACTCACTCGATTGGAACAGGAGCGGTCTTATGGCGTGCCCAATTAGTCGATTGATCGCAGGCGCAGGTCTGTTGCTCGCCGCAAGCACTGTGCGCGCGCAGGATCAGGGCCCGATGCCCAACCCGCAAGCGATGCAGATGCAAGTCCAGCGGATCGCGCAAGAGCGTCCCCGGGAGGCGGAAGCTGCCGCCCGCGCGTTCCTGAACCTGATTTCGATGCAGCGGGGTCAGGGCTCGGTGGAAACAAACGTCGCCTGGCTCGAGTCGCTGAGAGCCAACGACCTGGGAGCATACTGGCAGGAGGTAGCGCAGCTCACGGTGCAGTTCGACGTGGTCCAGAATCTCGTGCGGCGCGATAGCACCCGAGCGGCGCTCGTTACGCAAATGTTCGGCCTAGAGTACATGGCCCGCACGCTGCAGCGCGCCTACCGCACTGCTGCGGACACGCAGCGCGAGCCCATCCGGAGTCAGATCGAGAAGGTGATCGCCGCACACTTTGACTACGAGAATCAACTGCGCCTCCTGGAGATCAAGGATATCGAGCGGCGCCTCGGTGAGGTGCGCGCCGAGACGCAACGCCGGCTCGATAAGCGCGCGGAGTTCATCAAGTTTTCGGTAGACGACATTATTCGGGACGCAATCCGGCCGCGATAGCGTCGTTTTGTCCGGCTAGGTAGTTTTGCGCCCATGCCAAACATCGGCGCCTACCACCCCATCATCGTCCACTTCGCGATCGCGTTCCTCGTTCTGGGCGTGATCTTTCGGTGGGTCTCCCTCACCGGCCGCGCGCCCTTCACGGCGCCCGCGGCGGCGACGCTGCTGATCCTCGGCGCCGCCGCCGCATTCTTGGCTGTGCACTCAGGAACGGACGCGCACGGGCCGGTCGAGCGTATTCCGGGAGTCCGGCAGGCGGTCATGGATCATGAGGACGCGGGGCACTGGGCACGCAACGTCTTCCTGGTCGTCGCGCTGCTCGAGATCATCGCGCTCGTCGCCAAGAAGCGCAGCGTGCAGATCGCGCGCGTCGCGCTGTGGGGCTCGGCTGTGGTGGGGATATTTGGCTTCGCGGCCATCCTGAAGGCCGCAGACAAGGGCGGCGATCTCGTCTACGACTACGCCGGCGGCGTCGGCATTCGCTCGGGTGACACGACGGACGTCAACCGGCTGTATCTGGCGGGCTTGTATCAGGCGGCGCAGCAGGCCCGGGCCCAGCACGACAGCGCGCGCGCGGCGGCGCTCTTCGCCCAGCTGGAGCGCGAGTTCCCCAACGATACGACCGTCCGGTTGCTTGCGATCGAATCCCTCGTGCGCGACAGGGACAACGGTCGCGCCGCGTTGGCCGCGCTAGCGCGGTTCCCGGTGCGCGCGGATGATCGCCGGCTGCAGCTCCGCATTGGCTTTTTGAGGGCCGACGCGTACGTCGCCGCGGGAAAACCGGACTCCGCGCGCGTGGTGCTCGAGCAGCTGCGCAGCTCTTATCCCGATATGCAGCCACGCATCGATGACCGGCTGCGAACGATCAATAATCAATAATCAATGAACATTGATCACTGATCATTGATCATTGATAATTCTTCACTGATCATTGGTCATGTCTGACGTACTCGCCGCCCGGTCGCAGATGGCGGTGTCGCTCGCGTTTCACATCATCTTCGCCGTCATCGGGATCGCGATGCCCGTGCTCATGGTCATCGCGGAGCGTCGCTGGCAACGGACGCGCGATCCCGTCTACCTCGATCTCGCCAAGCGCTGGGCGCGCGGCACCGCCATTCTGTTCGCGGTCGGTGCGGTGTCGGGGACAGTTCTGTCTTTCGAGCTCGGCCTGCTCTGGCCGCGCTTCATGGAGCTTGCGGGTCCGATCATCGGCATGCCGTTCTCGCTGGAAGGGTTTGCCTTCTTCACCGAAGCAATCTTTCTGGGCGTCTACCTCTACGGGTGGGAGAAAGTGTCTCCCCGCGCCCATCTGCTTGCGGGTGTACTGGTCGCGCTGAGCGGCGTGGCGTCCGGCATTTTCGTCGTAATCGCAAACGCCTGGATGAACACGCCAACGGGCTTCACGTTCGCCAACGGCTCGTTCAGCAACATCGATCCGATCGCGGCGATGGCCACGCCTGCAGCGTTCCCGCAGACGCTGCACATGACTCTCGCCGCCTACGCCGCAACGGGGCTTGGCGTGGCGGGGATTCACGCGTTTCTGCTGCGCAAGAATCCCACGAGCGCGTTTCACCGCGCGGCATTGACCATCGGTCTGTTGGTCGGCGCCCCCGCCGCTGTGCTACAGCCGATCTCCGGTGACATCGCGGCGCGGTATGTCGCGCGCCGGCAGCCCGTGAAGCTCGCCGCGATGGAGGCGCTGTACGAGACACGCGCCGGTGCGCCGATGACCATCGGTCCCGGAATCAAGATTCCGTACGCTTTGTCGCTGTTGGCTTTTCACGATCCGCACGCCGTCGTGCAGGGCCTCGATGACGTGCCGCGCGACGAATGGCCGAACGTGTCGCTCGTGCATCTCTCATTCGACGTGATGGTCGCGCTTGGGACCTACATGGCCCTGGTCGGCCTGTGGGCGGGATGGCTGGCTCTGCGGAAACGAGACTTCGCGACGCGCCGCAGCTTTCTCGGGGCGCTCGCGATTGCCGCGCCCTGCGGGTTCCTCGCGGTGGAGGCCGGCTGGATGGTCACCGAGCTCGGCCGCCAGCCCTGGGTGATTTTCGGCATTCTGAAGACCGCCGACGCCGTGACGCCCATGCCGGGTCTGATCGTGCCGTTTGCCGTGATCACGCTGCTCTACTGCGGGCTTGCGGTCGTCGTGGGCGTCGTACTCTACCGCCAGATCATCCAGAGCCCGGGGGTGTAGTGCTCTCCCTGCCGAACGTCCTGGCCGGCATCGTCCTGGTCTCACTGACCGCTTACGTGCTGTTCGGTGGTGCCGATTTTGGCGGTGGGGTGTGGTATCTGCTGGCCTCGGGGCCACGCAGGGCGCAGCAGCGCGAGGTCATCGCGAAAGCGATCGCCCCGGTATGGGAAGCGAACCATGTCTGGCTGATTCTCGCGATCGTACTGCTGTTCACCTGCTTCCCCCGCGCATTCGCGGTCATCGCGATCGGGCTCCACATCCCCCTGACCCTCATGCTGATCGGCATCGTGTTGCGGGGCTCGGCGTTCGTGTTTCAGAGCTACGGGGGCGGTGGCGGGCGCGTCTTCGCGACGGCGAGCCTGGTCACGCCCGTCTTGCTCGGGATGTGCGTGGGGGCGGTTGCTTCGGGCACGGTCTGGTGGGGCGTTCGAGATGGATCATTCGTTACGTCATTCATTGGTTCCTGGCTCACGCCTTTCGCGTTCGCCGTCGGAGTCTTCACGCTAGCGTGCTTCGCCTTTCTCGCCGCTGTGTATTTGACCCTCGAGCCTAAAGACGCGCAGCTGCAAGAGGATTTTCGAACCCGGGCGTTGCTGGCGGGGCTCGCCGTCGTTGTGCTGGCGGCTATCGGTTTGGCGGTATTTCCCGAAGCGCCTTCGGTGCACGCGGGAATCATCGCGCTGACGGCGGCTGCCGCCCTGACGGCGTTCTGGAGTCTGTGGCGGCGCCGCTACCGGATCGCCCGCGCCACGGCCGCAGCAGAGGTGGTGTTCATAGTCTGGGGCTGGGCTGTAGCGCAGTATCCCTATCTCGTGCCCCCTGATCTCACGATCGTGGACGCCGCGTCGCCGCGGGTTACGCTTGAGCTCGTATTGACGGCCGTACTGGTCGGAGCGGTGGTGCTATTTCCGTCGCTGCTTTACTTGATGAGAGTCTTCAAGGGAAACCGTGCCCTAAAGGGCCGGCTCGGCGACGACGCGCATCCTTAAGGACGCCCGATTTGGCCGAGCCGGCGCCCTTCGCTGCGCCAGGGCAGGTCTTCAGCGCGCGGACAAAAACGCAAGGTTGAGCTCTCATTCGAAGAACGCCATTCGCTGCGCCACCCACCACGCCGCCAGGGCCCCCGCAATAAAGCCGAGCACGGCGCCGAACGGGCCGAAGAGTTTGCTGCCCACCGCGCCGGCGATCGTGCCGACGATGAAGCTGACGAGCGCCTTGAGCAGTCTCATCCGTCTACCCCCTCAACATGGACAGCAGGATTTGTCGCAGGATGCTCAGGACCATCATCGCTACGAGTGGGCTGAGATCGACGGCGCCAAGCGGCGGCACGATACGGCGGATCGGCTCGACGAACCAATCGGTGAGGATGTAGGCGGGCCGTATCCAGCGTGAATAGCGGAACATGCCGAACCACGTAGCGATCACGCGTACGATCAACGCCGCAAGCAGGATCCGATAGGCGAGGTCGACGATCAGCCTGAAGGTGCCGCGCGGGCCGCCGCTCGCCGCGGCACCTGCCGTCTGGAATGTCCCGACCAGCCACCCGGCCAGCGACAGCAGCACGATTCCAGCCACGGCCGTGATGACGACGAGCCACCCGCCGGCGTGCGTGGGGTTGCCACCCATCCGCACCAGCCGCCGCTCGACCGGCCGGACGATCGGATCGGTGACCGACCGCAGCGTCCGGCCAAGCGTGCCGAAGGACGAAACGCGACGCGTGCGCACGAGCCACGAGCCGAGCGCGACGATGGCCGCCAGGACGACGAGACCAAATACCGTGTAGCGGAGGAAGGTCAGGAGCCGTACGCGGCGGCGACGATCCGCTCCTGTTCGGCTTTGTGCGCGGCGGGGTAGCCCTCCGCCGGGCTCGAGCGTTCGGGGCGCGAGACGTCCAGCAGCGCGACTCCCTGCGGCAACACCTCGCGAATCTTCGGCTGCACGAACTTCCGCGCGCCCATATTGCGCGGCTCCTCCTGGACCCAGACGACTTCCTTGAGGTTCGGATAGCGGCGCACGTATTCGCCGATCTCCGTCCCCGGGAACGGGTAGAGCAGCTCGATGCGCCCGATCTTGACGTGCGGCGTCTCCGTGCGGCGGGTCGACGCGATGATGTCGTAGTAAATCTTCCCGCTGCACAACAGCAGACGCGTCACTTTCTCCGGCCAGGTCCGATCCCGGTCCCACACCACCGACCGAAACTTGCCGAGTACCAGGTCGTCGAGTTGGGAGTTCGCGGCGGGCAGCCGCAGCAGGCTCTTCGGCGTCATTACTACCAGCGGCCGGATCTCGCTGTGGAGCGCCTGGCGGCGCAGCAGATGGAAATACTGCGCCGGCGTCGTGCAGTTGGCGACGCGGATGTTGCCCTCGGCTCCGAGCGCGAGGAAACGTTCGAGGCGGGCGCTGGAGTGCTCGGGTCCCTGACCTTCGTAGCCGTGCGGCAGCAGCAGCCCGAGCCGCGACGTCTCGCCCCATTTTGCCAGCCCGGCGATGAGGAACTGATCGATGATCACTTCGGCGCCGTTCGCGAAATCCCCGAACTGGGCTTCCCATAACACCAGCGCGTTTTGCGCCTCCACGGCGTAGCCGTACTCGAATCCCAGGCACGCGTACTCCGAGAGCGGACTGTTATGGAGCTCGAACGGAGTCCTCGCATCGGGCAGATGCTGGACCGGCGCGTAGCGGCTGCCGGTCTGGATGTCGTGCAGCACGAGATGCCGCTGGCTGAAGGTGCCGCGCTCGGTGTCCTGGCCCGTCAGGCGGATGGGCGTGCCCTCCACCAGCAACGAAGCGAACGCGAGCGCTTCGGCGTGCGCCCATTCGATCCCCTCGCTCGACGTGAGCGCGTCGCGCCGGCGCTCGAGCTGCTTCAACAGCTTGGGATGCACGGCGAAGCCGTCCGGAATAGCGAGCAGCTGGTCGTTGAGCTTCTTGAGGAGATCGGCGGCGACGGCCGTGCCAGGCTCGGGTGCGCTCTGGCGCGTCATGCGCTGCGGCTCGTCGGCCCGCTGGCCGGACTTGACCGCCTGTTGGACGCCGGCGAGCCGCTGATAGGCGGTTTCTGCTTCGGTGTCCGCCTGTGCCGCGTCCACGATACCCTCCTGCACGAGCTGCGCGGCGTACTTCGCCCGCACCGCCGGCGTCTGCTTGATGCGCTCGTACATCGTCGGCTGCGTGTACGCGGGCTCGTCGGCTTCGTTGTGACCGTACCGGCGATAGCCGACCAGATCGATCACGACGTCGGCATGGAATTTCTCGCGATACATCATCGCGAGCCGCACCGCCGCCAGGCACGCCTCGGGGTCGTCGGCATTGACGTGGATGATCGGCACATCAAAGCCTTTGGCCAGATCGCTCGAGTAGTCGGTGGAGCGACCCTCGCGCGGGTCGGTGGTGAAGCCGACCTGGTTGTTGAGAATCAGGTGCAGCGTGCCGCCGGTCGTGTATCCGCGTAGCCGCGCGAGATTAAAAGTCTCGGCGACCACGCCCTGGCCCGCGAACGCCGCGTCGCCGTGCAGCAGCACCGGCAGCGCGATGTTGATGTCGTGTTCCGCCGCGGGGGTGGTCCGATCCGTCTGGTTGGCACGCGTGCGGCCCTCGACCACGGGATTCACCGATTCGAGATGGCTGGGATTGGGGGAAAGCTTGACCGCCATGTCCGCGCCGGTGGCGGTGTGGTACACCCCTTCCGCGCCGTGGTGGTACTTCACGTCGCCCGTCCCGGCGGTCGCCCCTTCGTTCTCCGGCGTCTCCTCTTTGCGGCCGCCCTCGAATTCGGCGAGGATCGTTTCGTACGGGACGTTCACGACGTGCGCCAACACGTTGAGCCGCCCGCGATGCGCCATGCCGATGACCGTCTTGCGCGTCCCGTGCGCGGCGGCCAGCTCGATCGTGAAATCGAGCATCGGGACGGTCATGTCGAGTCCTTCGATCGAGAATCGCTTCTGACCGAGGTAGGCCTTGTGCAGGAAACGCTCGAGCGCGTCCACAGCCGTGAGCCGCGCCAACAGCTGCTTCTTTCCTTCGTGTGAAAGGGGCCGGCGGTGCTGTCCCGATTCGATGACTTGGCGCAGCCAGAGGCGCTCTTCATGGCTGCCGATGTGCTCGACTTCGTAGGCGATGGTGCCGCAATAGGTCGCTCGCAGCGCCGGCAGCGCCGCAGCGAGCGTCTGGCCCGGCACATAGATGCGCAGGACTTCCGCCGGGATCCGCGCCATGATTTCCGGCGTGAGCCCAAGGCGGCCGGGGTCGAGTGACGGATCGCCGGGGGGCTCGCTGCCGAGGGGATCGAGATGGGCGGCGAGGTAGCCGAAGTTGCGGTGAGCTCTAACTAGTGCATACGCGGCCGCTACATACTTGAGGTCCTCGATTCCGCTGGCCGGGACAGCGGGGCTAGGGGCTTGGGGTTCGGGGCTAGGGGTTGGGACATGAGCCGGAGGAATCGCGGCGACGCTCGCCGGCGCTTTCCCGAATCCCGAATCCCCAACCCCGAGCCCCTCATAAAACCGCTCCTCACCCTGCAGCATCGCGTCGAGAGTGCGCAGAAACATCCCGGATTCCGCGCCCTGAATGATCCGATGGTCGTACGTGCTGGTGATCGTGATGATTTTCGTGCCGGCGATTTCGCGAATCGTGCCCGTCGCGATGATCGATCCCTGGCCCTTCATCAGGCGCGGCACCGAGGCGACCGTGCCGAGTGTGCCAGGATTGGTCAGCTGGATCGTGCCGCCGGCAAAGTCGTCGGGCATCAGGCGGTTGGTCCGCGCCTTCTCGACCAGCGCCTCGTAAGCCGCATGGAAGGCCGCGAAATCCATCGCCTCAGCGTGTTTGATCACCGGCACGACCAGCGCCCGGCTGCCGTCCTTCTTCTCGACGTCCACCGCGAGCCCCAGACCGATCGCGGCCGGATCCACCCGGTAGGGCTTGCCGTCGATGTCCTGGAAGTGGTGCGTCATCACCGGGAAGCGCTTGGCGGCCTGGACGATCGCGTACCCAATCAGGTGGGTGAAGGAAACCTTCTTGCCGCTCGCCGCGAGCTGGGCGTTGAGCGCCTTGCGGCGCGCGTCGAGAGTCGTGGCCGGGATATCGCGGAACGAAGTCGCGGTCGGGACGGTGAGCGATTCCGTCATGTTCGTGACTAACCGAGCTGCTGGACCCGTTATGGGACTCGCGCCTGCCGGGAGTGGGGAGTGGGGAGTGGGACTCACCGGTGCAGCGTCAGGTACCACTCCCCTCTCCCCAGTCCCCGTTTTGCCACCGTCACTCACCACTTCGGACCGATTGGTCGGAATGATCGGGAGCTCAGCAAGGCGACCGTTATCAAACAGCTCCCGCCACTCCGGACCGACGGAGGCAGGGTCGCGCAGGTAGTCCTCGTACATGGCTTGTACGAAGGCGGCGTCGTAGGTGCCGAAAACGAATTCGCTCACGGAATGGAATCTATACGGTATCTTATTTCGCAGTATGTCATTGCTACTTCTTCTCTTCCTCGCGAGCCAGAGCGATTCGAGTCTTCGATCCCAGGTTGAAGCGCGCATCGCCCGGGCGCCCGCGCGTGCGGTCGGTGTCTACTACCGCGATCTGTCGACCGGAGACTCCCTAACCGTCGGCTCCGCCGTGCGGTTCCACGCCGCGAGCACGATGAAGATTCCGGTGATGATTCAGCTGTTCCGCGATCGCGACGCGGGACGGCTGTCGCTCGACGACTCGATCACGATCACGAACACGTTTCGCTCGATCGTGGACAGCTCGCCGTACCTGCTCGATGTGACGGACGACTCGGATTCATCGCTCTACAAGCGGGTGGGCCAGCGCGCTTCGATTCGCGAGCTGATCGAGCTGATGGAGACGGTGTCGAGCAACCTTGCGACCAACCTGCTGATCACGAGGGTCGACGCGAAGCGCGCCAATGCGACCGCCCATGCCCTCGGCGCCGATTCAATCCTGGTGTTGCGCGGGGTCGAAGACGGCAAGGCCTACCGCGCAGGGCTGAACAACACGACGACCGCGCGCGATCTCGGGATGTTGCTCGCCGCGATCTCGAACGGCACAGCGGCCTCCGCGGCCTCCTGCCGCGAGATGCTCGCGATTCTTGCGAAGCAGCAGTTCAACGAAGGGATTCCGGCGGGTCTCCCCCCGGGGACGTGGGTCTATCACAAGACCGGTTGGATCGGGCAGGTGGTCTATCATGACGCAGCGTTGGTGGAACCCGTCGGTGCGCGCGGGCGCCGTTACGTGCTCGTCGTGTTGACCGGGGGGATTCAGAAGGACGAAGACTCCCACGCGCTGGTGCGCGACGTATCGCGGCTCGTGTTCGACGCCCGGAGGTGACGATGAAATTGATCACGACGATCGTGCGCCCGGAGGTGCTCCCCGAAGTCAAGGCGGCGCTGTTCCGGGCCGGCATCACCGGCATCACGCTCAGCCGTGTGAGCGGCCACGGCGGAGAGCATGAAATCGTGAGCCAGTACCGCGGGACGACCCTCGTCATGGAATTCCACGAGAAAGTCAAGATCGAGATGGTCTGCTCGGAGCCGTTCGTGCAGCCCTGCATCGACGCGATTCTGTCGTCCGCCCGCACCGGGGAGGTGGGGGACGGCAAGATCTTCGTCCAGCCGATCGAGCGGGTGATTCGCATCCGGACGGGCGAGCAGAACAACGACGCGCTGACGGCGGTGAACGCCGATGCGGTGCAGCAAGCGGCCTTGCGCGCTACCGACGAAGCTAGCTGACGCGCCGAGTCTTCCTTCTCATGAAGTCCATGAGGATGAACTGCCCGAGCGTCATGGTATTCGTGAAGTAGGCTTTGCCGCGGCAGATCGCGGAGACCTTCTTCACGAACTCCACCAGACTGCGGTCGCGCGCCAGCATGAAGGTGTTGATCAGGATCCCGCTGCGGCGGCACAGCGCGACTTCGCGGTAGGTCGCCTGCAGAATGTGCGGGTCGAGCCCCATCGAGTTCACGTAGATCCGGCCGTCCGGCTGGGTCAGCGCGGAGGGCTTTCCATCGGTGATCATAATGATCTGCCGCATGTCCTTGCGCTGACCCATCAGGATGCGGCGGGCGAGCTTCAGCCCTTCGGTCGTGTTGGTGTGATACGGCCCCACCTGCGCATGCGCGAGCTGCGCCAGCGGGATCTCCTCCGCGGTGTCGTGAAACAGCACGACCCGCAGCGTATCTCCGGGAAATTGCGTGCGGATCAAGTGCGTCAGCGCGAGCGCGACTTTCTTCGCGGGTGTGAACCGATCTTCCCCATACAGAATCATCGAATGCGAGCAGTCGAGCATGAGCACCGTCGCCGATGACGAGCGGTACTCGGCCTGGTGCACCATCAGGTCGTCGTACTCGAGGTTGATCGGGACGCCGAGGCCCTCGCGCTTCAGCGCGTGCGACAGCGTGGCGTTGACGTCGAGATTGAGCGTGTCGCCG
>DASWEL010000088.1:0-8426 GCA_036394755.1 Gemmatimonadales bacterium
CCCCTCCCCGATCCGCCCATCCGCCCATCCGCCGTTATTCTCGGACGTCACCGATCGGCTGCCAATCAGCTACAAGCATGCGGAGAACACCTTCTTTGACTTCGGCCGCGAGCCGCTGATGCCCCACCTGCTCTCGACCGAGGGCCCTGCCCTCGCGGTCGGCGACGTCAACGGCGATGGCCGGGACGATATCTACGTCGGCGGCGCGAAATGGCAGCCCGGCGTGCTGTTCCTCCAGGACGCGAGTGGCCGTTTTCACCCGGTGCCCGAACCCGCCTTTCGCGCCGACAGTCTGGACGAAGACGTGGATGCCGCGCTGTTCGACGCCGACGGCGACGGGGATCTCGATCTCTACGTCGTGAGTGGCGGCAACGAATTCTGGGAGGGCGCGCCGCTGCGGGACCGGCTGTATCTGAACGACGGCCACGGCAATTTCACCCGGGCACCCGATGCGCTTCCCGGCTTCGCGCACAACGGCTCCTGCATCGTGCCGAGCCGCGATTTCCTGTTCGTCGGCAGCCGCGTAGTGGCGCGGCAGTATGGCGTCACCCCGCAGAGCTACATGCTCGAAAATGACGGGCACGGGCACTTCCGCGACGTCACACGCGAGAAAGCTCCCGGCCTCGACTCGGTCGGGATGGTCAGCCGGGCGACCTGGATCGACTACGACGGCGACGGCAAGCTCGACCTGATCGTCGTCGGCGAATGGATGCCGGTGCGCGTGTTCCACCAGGAGCATGGGCGGTTCGTCGATCGCACGAGGGAAGCCGGCTTCGCGGGCACCAACGGCTGGTGGACCAGCATTCAGGCGGCGGACCTGAACGGCGACGGCCGCCCCGATCTCGTGCTCGGCAACCTCGGCTTGAATTCATTGGTTCGGGCGTCACGCGCGGAGCCGGCGCAGCTCTATGTCGGCGACTTCTTCAATTCCGGGAAGCTGGAGCAGATTCTCACGTCCTACCGCCACGGCATCAGTTATCCGTTGGTGGGACGCGATGAGCTCCTCCAGGCGATGCCGTCGTTACGCACGCGTTACCCGACGTATGAATCATTCGGCGCGAGCCGGATTCAAAACATCATTCCGGGGAAGGAATTGAAGAAGGCACGTATGCTCGAGGCCGACACCTTCGCGAGTGTCATCGCCCTAAACCGGGGCGACGGCAGGTTTGAACTGCACTCGCTTCCCATCGAGGCACAGTTCGCTCCCATTTACGCCTCGTTGGCCGGCGACTTCGACGGTGATGGGAAGACCGATCTCGTCGTTGCCGGCAACTTCTATGGTGTGAAGCCAATCGAGGGCCGCTACGATGCAAGCTACGGGCTCTTCCTGCGCGGTGACGGGCGCGGCGGATTTACCGCGGTGGACATGGAGCAGAGCGGGCTGGCGATCGACGGGCAAGTCCGGCACATGGCTTTTCTGAAGCGGGCCAACGGTGACCGGCTGATTGTGGTGGCGCGGAACAACGACCGACTGCAGCTAGAGCAGATATCCCCGCTTCATTAGGTTTTGCGCCGACGCCGCGTAGCCTCCGGCATCGGGCAGGTACCAGCCGAGCGCATCGGCGAGCCGGTCGTAGATGTTGAAGAGCGCGCACACGTTGATCGCATCTTCGATGGCGTCATCCGACAGACCCGCGGCTCGCAAAGGCGCGACATCGGCGGGTCGCACGTCGTTTGGGTGGAGGGTGAGTTTCTCGAGAAACCCGAGCGTCGCGCGCAGCTTCGCGTCGAGTGGCGCCGTGCGCCAATTGTCGACGACCGCTTGTACGAACCGTTCATCCTGTAGCGCCAGCGCCGCGACCGCGGCGTGGGACTCCGTTCAGAAGACGCATTGATTGAGCTTCGAGGTGAACGCCGCGAACAGCTCGCGTTCCCCGACGCTCCACTGGGACGGCCCGCGCATCACCGCCTGCGTCCATTCGCACTGCGGCCGGCCGAAGAACTCGGGCCGGTACATCAGCGTCTTCACGACGTCGGGGACGCGGCGCCCGCTGATCAGCCGGATGAGTCCCAGCATGAGCTTTTGCGGCAGCCGATGACGATGCTCGATCGCGCGGACGCGCATCAGTCCGGCTCCTCGCCGCGCAGGGCAGCCATCCCCCGGTCCAGGCGGTGCAGCGCGGCACCCACAGCCGCCGCGACTGTGATCTCGAACAGGGTGTCGTCGGAATTCCCCGAGCGCTGGAGCTCGGCGACCCCAGCGTCCGTGACCTTATAGGCGTGGAGGGCCACCGTATCCACGTAGCGGGTAAGCGCGGGGGGCACGTCACCCTGGCTGGGGCGGCTTTGCTGCGCCCGTTCCAGGACGGAGCGGCGGAGCGATTCCGGCGTGGCGCCGGGCGTGGTGAGGACGGCGTTCTTGAGGCGCTCATGAAATGTTCTATAACGCATGCGGTAAATCTAGCGCGTCTTGACACTCTCGCATCCGCGCATCCTCTTGAACTGTTCACCGCCCGAGAGGTCGTATGCGCCGGTTCAATCATTTCACGTGCGCGCTCCTGGCATTGTCCTGGACCGCCTCGCTCGCTGCTCAGCAACCCACCGGTACCATTCGCGGACGCATCACCGACAACGCCACACAGCAACCGATCGCAGGGGTGCTCGTCACCGTGGGCACACGCAGCGCGCGGACGCAGCCCGACGGCCGCTACACGATCACCGGCGTACCGGCCGGCAGCGATCTCGTGCACGCGCGCCTGATCGGTTACACGGCGGTGAACCAACCGGTCATGGTCACGGGCGGCGATACAGTCAGCGTCGATCTCGCGCTCGACGCGCAGGCCCTCAACCTCTCCGCAATCGTGGTGACGGGTTACGGCGAGCAGCGTCTTGGCGCCGTCACCGGCGCCGTGTCATCGGTAAGCGATTCGCAGTTCAACACGGGCCGCATCATCAGCCCAGCACAGCTCATCGGCAGCAAAGCGCCCGGCGTCCAGGTGATTGATAACACCAACGAGCCTGGCGGCGGCACGTCTATCCGGATCCGCGGCACCACATCCGTCAGCGCGGCCAGCGATCCGCTTTATGTGATCGACGGGATGCCGATGGGCACCGGCGCCGGCGGCGGGCTCACGGTCGGCCGCGACCCGCTCAATTCGATCAATCCCGCCGACATCGAGAATATCACGGTGCTGCGGGACGCTTCCGCGGCCGCGATTTACGGATCGAACGCCGCGAACGGTGTGGTGCTCATCACGACCAAGCGGGGACAGAGCGGGCTGCATGTCGAGTACACCGGCAACATGTCCGCCTCCTCGGTGGACCGCCTCCCCGACATGCTCAACGCGACAGACTTCCGCGCCGCCGTCCAACAGCACGGCACGTCCGGCCAACTGACGCAGATCGGGAACACCACGACCGACTGGTTCGGCCAGGTGATCCGCACGGGACACGGCCAAGAGCACAATCTTTCCCTGTCGAACGCTACCGAAACTAGCAACTGGCGGCTGTCGATGGGGTATCTCGACCAGGACGGCATCCTCCTGGGCACGACGCTCCAGCGCGCGACCCTCGGCGCGAACTACGAGCAGCACCTGTTCGACGATCGCCTCAGGCTGCGCAGCAATGTTCGCGCTTCTCGACAGCACGATGTGTTCACGCCGGGCGGCGTTCTCTCGAACGCGGCGCAGATGGGGCCCACCCAGCCGGTCTACGATTCGACAAGCGCGACGGGCTACTACAACTGGCCCGGGGCCACGCTGACCTCGGCGGACAACCCGCTCGAGATCGCCGCGTTGGCGCAGGACCGGGCAACGACGTATCGCGCGACCGGGAACGTCCGCGGCGAGTATGAGTTGCCCTGGGTTTCCAACCTGCGGCTCAACGTCAATCTCGGCTTCGACGTCACCGCCGCCTCTCGCGACCAGTTCCGACCCAACGACGTCCACGACCAGTACAAGGGCACGGCACAGTTCGGATTCCAGAACCGCTCCAACCCAAGCCAGCAGAACGGGGTGTTCGAGACGTATCTGAACTACGCGGCGCCGCTCCGGATCGCGGCGGGCACGATCGACCTGACGGGGGGCTACTCGTATCAGACCGAGCATGGCGAGTATCCCTATTTCCAGGCCACCTACTTGCCCAGCTCAGCGTCGATTGACCGGATCATCCTGGTCCCCGATTCCTCTCAGGTCACCAACACGCTGTTCATCGAGGACTACAAGCTGATCTCGTTCTTTGGGCGGGCGAATTACAACCTCAACGACCGTTACCTGGCAGCGGTGACGCTGCGCCGGGATGGCTCCTCGCGGTTCGGGCCGGACAATTCCTGGGCGACGTTTCCATCAGTCGCTGTCGCCTGGCGCCTCTCCGACGAGTCGTTCCTAAGCGGGAACCGCAGCTGGTTGTCGGACCTCAAGCTACGCTACTCGTGGGCGAAGACAGGGAACCAGGCCTTCGGCAACTACCTGTGGTCGTCCACCTATACGTTCAGCACCGAGACCGCGTGTCCGCAGTTCGGATCGCAGTTCGTGTGCACGATTCGACCCAGCGCCGTTGACCGCAACATCAAGTGGGAGACGACCCGTTCGAATAACTTAGGCCTCGACTTCGGCCTCTGGAACCAGCGCCTCACGGGCTCGTTCGACTACTACGTCAAGAACACGGATGACCTCATCTTCGACGTGCCGGTATGCGGCGCCTGCAACCTGTCGAACCACGTCACGACGAACATCGGCAGCATGAAGAACAACGGCGTCGAGCTGGGCCTCAACTACCGCGTGGCGGAAGGCCCCCACCGCGGGCTCGGCTGGAACGTGAGCTTCAACGTCAGCCACAACACCAACGAGCTGACGCGGATCAACCCGTATGCCGACACCTTGACGCCGACGCGGATCCCGACGGGTGGGATCTCCGGCGGCGTGGGCAACACGGTCCAGATCTTTGAGCCGGGTGCGCCGGTGAACTCTTTCTTCCTCTGCCGGCAGGCCCATGACAATGCCGGCAAGCCGATCGAGAACACCTACTATACCCTGAAGCAGAACGCGGCCGGGGACAGCACGACCACCGGATGCAGCACCGACCGCGACGCCCGTGCCTTCCACGACCCGATGCCGAAGTGGATTCTTGGATTTTCGAACTACATGACTTACGGCGGCTGGGATTTGAGCTTCACGCTGCGGGCCCACCTCGGCAACTACGTGTACAATAACGTGGCGTCCAACCAGGGCACGTATCAGGCGATTACCGCCAATGCCTCGCCGCGCAACATGCACCGCTCGGTGCTCAAGACCGGCTTTACGCAGGAGAACGTCCTTTCAGACTACTACGTGGAAGACGCGTCATTCCTGCGGCTGGACAACATCACGCTCGGCTTCAACACGCAGCTCGGCGGCGAGGCGTTCCGCTTCTTCGCCACGGGGCAGAGCCTGCTCACGATCACCGGCTACAGCGGCGTGGATCCGACTGCCGGCATCAACGGCATCGACAACAACATCTACCCGCGGGCCCGCACGTTCGTAACGGGCGTCACCCTGCAGGTGAGGTAGACACGACCATGACACCCACGACACGAAGGGGCGCGATTATGAACCTAAGAACCTGCAAGACGCTCGCGGCCGGCGTCGCCGCGCTCCTGTTGATGGCCGCGGCGGGCTGCACGGACACGGCCGTGGAGCCCAAGAGTACGGTCAGTGACGCCAACATTTTCAGCGACCCCTCGTCGTACACAGCATTCATCGCCAAGCTGTACGCCGGGCTGGCGGTCACCGGCCAGGTCGGACCAAACGGGAACACCGATATCCAGACGCCCGACGAAGGCTTCAACCAGTACGTGCGCGTCCTCTGGTACTCGCAGGAAGTCCCGACTGATGAAGCGGTGCT
This sequence comes from Gemmatimonadales bacterium, assembly GCA_036394755.1. Taxonomy (GTDB): domain Bacteria; phylum Gemmatimonadota; class Gemmatimonadetes; order Gemmatimonadales; family GWC2-71-9; genus 20CM-2-65-7. The sequence goes on from DASWEL010000088.1 coordinate 5,821, forward strand.
CGCCTGGGGAGACCCCGGCGTTCCCGATCTCAATCGCTGGAACTGGGGCCCGAGCAACTACTTCATCCAAACGATGTACTATCGGGTGTACTACCAGGTCCAGCTGGCCAACGAGTTCCTGCGTCAGACCACCGACGCGAAGCTCGCCGAACGCGGCCACACCGATGCCTCGCTGGTGGCGCTGGTTCACCAGTACCGGGCGGAGGCGCGGTTCCTCCGTGCCCTCAGCTATTGGCACGGGATCGACGCCTACGGCGACATCCCCCTGGTGACTGACGCGCAGCCGCTCTCGGCCACGCCGCCGGCGCAGAACACCCGGCAGGAGGTCTACGACTTTATCGTGAGCGAGCTGACCGACATCATCGCCGGGACCGACCTGCCTGCGCCGGGACCGGCTACCTACGGCCGCACGAACAAGTGGGCCGCCGAGATGGTGCTCGCCAATGTCTACCTCAACGCCGAGGTGTACACCGGCACGCCGCATTATGACCTGGCACTGACCGCGGCCGAGAACGTGATCAACTCCGGCGCGTACACGCTGGATACGGTCGTCACGTTCACCGTCGCGACGCCGAATCCGCCGGTCGATCCGACCAATGCGACGCACGTGGACACGGTGCACACGCTGCGCGTGTTCCTCGCCGACAACGATCAGTCGAAGGAAATGATCTTCCCCGTGACGTCGGACGGCAAGCACACGCAGACGTGGGGCGGCACGACGTTCCTGATCCACGCCGCCTGCGGCGGCAACTGGATGGACACACGTGTCTACGGCACCAACGGTTGCTGGTGGGGACTGCGCATCAAGCCGCAGACCTACAATCGGTACACGGCCGGCGACATGCGGGCCTCGGCCTGGATCGCCGAGCAGTGGAACGACAGCCAGAGCGTGAACGTCAACAGCGTGGGTGACTGGTACTCCGGCAAAGCGGCACCGAAGTTCTACAATCGGAGGGCTGACGGCACGCCGGGGTCGAACCCCACGCATCCCGATACCGACTACCCGATGTTCCGTCTCACCGAGGCGTACCTCATCTACGCGGAGGCGACCACCCGTGGCGCTGCGGGTGGCAATACCGGAACGGCGCTGAACTATGTGAACGCGATCCGGACGCGCGCCGGGCTCGGCACCTGGGCAGCGGCTCCGCTGGATTCAGTTTTCGCCGAGCGCAGCCGTGAGCTCCGGTGGGAGGGCAAGCGCCGGACCGACCTGGTCCGGTTCGGCGTGTTCACCGGCGGCTCCTACGTTTGGGACTGGAAGGGGAACACCCAGGCCGGGACTTCAACCGATGCGCACTTCAACCTGTACCCGATTCCGTCAAACGAGCTGATCGCCAACCCGAACATGCGGCAGAATACGGGCTACTGATTCTCAGCAGGACCAGCCTCCCCTGGAATCAAGCCCCACGATTCCAAGGGAGGCTGCGTCTTGTCCGGGAGAGATGCGTGCACCGTCGACTCTGCCTCCTGACCCTTGGGTTGATGCAGCTGGCCGGCTCTGGCTGCGGCCGCCGCCAGCAGCAGGTGAGGCCTGCGTCCGCCGACTCCCCGGTCCGCATCGTCGTGACCAACCTTTACACTGCGCCGATGGAGGTTGTCGCCGTGGGCTCGAACATCAGCCACCGCCTGGGTATCGTTCATCCTGGCATGGTCGGCGACTTCCTGCTGCCGCAGGCCATGGTCGGCGGTGGAATGGTGGAACTGTTCGCCGGCGACGGCGATTCCCGGGCTCGATCCGGGCCGCTGCTTCTCTCCCCGGGAGTGGTCGTGGACTTCGCGATCAGAAACCCGCTCTTCAACAGCACAGCCAGCGTGCGGCGGTAGAGAGAGTCCGTTGACCTGCACAGTTCGTCGCGTCACCGCCGCCCTTATTCTTGCGAGCGTGCTGGCAGCCTGCGACAGATCTCCGGCTGCACCCCCCCGCGGGGGCGGCGGACCCCCCCCGACCCGCCCAACCCTATCGCAGACCTACCGTCCCAGCGGCCACATGCTCGCGGGCGACGTCTTCGTCCATCTGTTCGAATGGAAGTGGACCGACATCGCCGCCGAGTGTGAGAACGTGCTCGGGCCAGCCGGCTTCACGGCAGTCCAGATCTCACCGCCCGAAGAGCACAGCATCACGCCGACCCACGACTGGAGCGAGCGCTATCAGCCGGTGAGTTACAGCATCGAGCACAGCCGCTCGGGCACGCGCGTCGAGTTCGTCGACATGGTGAATCGCTGCAACGCGGTGGGCGTCGGCATCATCGCGGACGCCGTGATCAATCACATGACCAACTACCCGAGCCCCGGCGTGGGCTCGAACGGCACGAGCTATACGAAGTACGATTATCCCGGACTCTACTCGCCCACTGACTTCCACACGCCATGCCAGGTGAACAACTACCAGAGCGCGGCGAATGTGCAGGACTGCGAGCTGTTCTCCCTGCCAGATCTGAAGACCGAGGTCGTGTCCGTGCGCCAGAAGATCGCGGCGTACCTCATCGCGTTGGCTCGTGCCGGCGTTGCCGGCTTCCGCATCGATGCGGCCAAGCACATTCAACAGGTGGACCTCGACGAGATCCTGCGCATCGTCAACGACACGATGACCGCCGCAGGAAAGCCGC
>DASWEL010000089.1:0-2684 GCA_036394755.1 Gemmatimonadales bacterium
CAAGCCCGGCGAGAACAGTCAGAACGGCGACGTGTTCCGCCGCGGCCGCGACGACATTCCCCGCGGCAGCGCGACGTTGATGCTCAAGACGGTCGCGCATGATGGGCGCGCGGACATCTATCGCAACCTCCGTAAGCTCGTAACCAAGCCGATGGGCGCGCTCGCCTTCGTGCGCGGGCTGGCCGATCGGACCGAGGGCAAGCCGACGCAGAAGCACGAGGTCGCGGTGCCGCGCGTGACCGTGTTCGCGCCGGCCGACCCCGCCGACCAGGGCGCATCCGGGCCACCGCCGCCCCCGCGCGGTGCCGCAGCCGCTGGCGCGCCGGCTCGTGACGGCAGCATTCGCGGCCCGAACGGTGAACGGCTACGGCCTTTCGAGTGAGGTCTGCCCAAGGACAGACCGGCGGCCGCAACCAGGAGGACGATTAGGGTCCGGGGATCGCGAAGATCGCCCCCGCGACGCCGTCGTTGACATCACCGCTCCCCGTAACTACAGTCCGCGGACGTGACCGGCCGCGCCCCCGAGCTGTCTTCGATCGCTTGCCGCCGCGCGCTGGCTCGTCGGTTCCAGAGTGTCCCATCGAGGTCGTCTCGCGCGGGCCCATTCGTCCTCGCGGCGCTGCTGACCGTCGCGTGCGCGACGCTTCCTCATCCCCCGACCGGCGCGATGTGGGGCTATCTCTGGACGCCGGCGGAGGCACCGAGCCTCGAGATCGTCGGCTACACGGCTGATCGACCATCGTGTGAGTACAGTCGGCTCCGATCAGAGACGCGTAGTGGCGTGGCGGTGCCGTCTCAGATCTCCGCTCCCTGCCAGCAGCTGGACGTCCTGCCGCATCGTGAGGGCGCGGCGCCGATCTATTGGGTGTTCTCGGTGTTCGTCGCCGACGCCGGCACGGACCGCTTCGCGGTCGGCGCAAATGATGCCGGCGTCTGTGCGAACCTTCGTCGCGAGGCGCTGAAGGCGCTGCCACCGGGCTCCAAGCTGCGCGAGTGCGAGCCGGTCGTCGTGAAGCGCGTGATGTAGGGCCCGGCTCTCTGATGGGCGTTGTGTTTCCCTGGTTGATACCGCGGAAGCCGGCCGGGCAGACCTCGGCCCCTCCGCTCGTCTCTCGACCGTCGCCGATTGGCGCACCCTCGTGGAAACGACCAAGGCCGGCTGTGTCGGTTCTGGCTCGCTTCCGATACGCTCACACGCGCGGGGCTCCGAGAATTTTGAAGATCCCGGCTTTCCATAGGCATCTCCCGCGGCAAACGTGCGTCTCATTCCGCGAGCATCGACAGAGCCGCGCCTGCATTCATTGAAGCTCTCGCCATCCGTTGGCGTCCTTGACCTCGATCCGTGTAATGGGGTGAATCTCCACGAGCCGCCGCAAGACTCTCGCCCAGCGTCGCAACTGCGGGCTCTGCGGTCGCGTCTTCGCGCTCGTGAAGCCGCCGGACGAGAAGGAGACGGAGCAGGACAACCTGTGTCCCGCGTGTCTGAAGTTGCCGCCAGATGCCAGGGGGTCCGACGCCAGTCGCGTCTGTTGAGGGCCCAGCGGGAAGGCGAGATCAATCTATCGTCGCCGCGCGACCCGCGAACCTGAACGAACGTCCTACGTGCTTCTACGCGTTTCTCTCCGCGGCCAGTAGGTGCTCGATCTCCTGTTCGAGTTGCTCGGGCGGGCACGGTTTGCGGCAGTAGCCCGCCGCTCCCTGGGCGAGTGCTACGTCGGCGGCGCCATTTATCGGGTGACCGGTCAGGAGGAGGATCGGGATGGACTTCGTGCGCTCGTCGGCCTTCAGCCGCCGGATGGCCTCCCAGCCGTCGACCTTCGGCATCGAGAGGTCCATCACGATGACGTCGAAGCCGTCGGGCTGCTGGGCGAGCGCGATCCCCGTCTCCCCCTCGGGCGCGACCTCGACGTGCCAGCCGACGCTCTTCAGGTAGTAGGCGTACATTTCGCGAGTGTCTTCGTTGTCGTCGACGATGAGGATCCGGCGGCGGTGCTGCGGCATGACGAAGAGTCTCGCGCCAGGCAGTTGGCGCCGCCTACCCGGGAAAATATTTTCCCCCCGGATGGGGGTGCTCGCGAGAAGCGGGATCGGCGGCAACGCTACCCGCGGGTACCTGGATTGCCAAGTTTCGTCCCGCGCCTTCACGCGAAGGAGGCTGCAATGCCGCGCTGAGGAGTGTTGCCAAAACTGGCCGCCACGATGGGCCCCGCGGTCGGATGTTCGTCACGCGATCCTGGTGCCCCAAATTAGAGCGGCGCGTCGCCGGACAAGGCGTCGGCCTTTCAGCGATGGCGAATCCTCGCATTCTGCCGAGCCGACCGGCGGCTGTTCAGCGTGTCCATCCTCTCGGCACGCTCGATGAGGTACTTCAGCAGGGCCGTGGACAATTTGATGTTGCCGCCGACGTAGCCGTCCTTGAGGCCGACGCGACTTCCGCCCCAGAGGCCCAGCCTCTGACCAGGGCGGCCGCGGATCGAAGGCCCCCGTCAGGCCGCGTCAATCGGGAGTCGTCGCAACGGCAGCCGCAATGACGACAGACGGTTACAGGACAGACGGGTATAATACGGCGTTCATCGAATCGCTTCGACGAAAAGGAGTCGCCGGATGGGCACGTGTCCGAAGTGCAAGCTACGCATTCGCAAGAACGGCAACCACATCAAGCTCGGCGTCACGTGGTATCACAA
>DASWEL010000090.1:0-7274 GCA_036394755.1 Gemmatimonadales bacterium
CTACTTCGCGACGCTGGCCGCGCGCGCGCCGGCCGATCCCGCGCCGGCCGTGTTCGAGGCGGGCGCGTACATCTGGTGGGCATCCGCCCTCGACTCCGCCGAGTTCGCGCTGCAGCGCATCGACTCGCTGCTCGGTGTAGCCCTGGCCCGGGCGCGTGCCGCGCCCGCGACGCCGGGTGACTTCTGGCTGGCCACGGCACTCGGCTATCGAGCGCGGCAACGCGAAGAGCACGGCCACGCCTACGGCGCGGCCAGAGACGCGAAGGCAATGCGCGACATCTACCGCCGGCTGCTCGCCGCCGACTCCTCCTGCGCTGACTGCTATCTCGGACTGGGTGTGTACGACTACGGCCTGGCGCGCGCCGGTGCGTTCGCCCGATTCTTCGCGCGCATCATCGGCCTGGGAAGCGGTAACGCGGAGCGGGGAATCCGCTACATGCGTCGCGCGGCGCATGACGGAGACCTCGCGCGCGTCGAGAGCACGTGGGTGCTCGCCGCAGCCTTGATGCGCGAAGCGGCGCGGGATCCCGCGGGTCGCGCGGTGCTGGAACGCGAAGCGCGCGGCTACGTGGAGGGACTCGCCGCACGCTATCCTGATAATCCGGTATTTCAGCGGTTTTTGCGGGAGGTGTCTGCCCGAACACAGGGCGAATGATCCAGGTCACACTCCCCCCTCTTCCCGGAAGTCATGTTATTTCCCGGGAACCCCGTGGCATGCATTCGGGGATGAGGTGATTCATGGCGAATCGCTCTCTTAGATTGGGCCAGATGAGCCAGTCCATACGCCGCGTGGCGTTGCTGTTCGGCCTCGCCGCAGTCTACTATGTCGGCGCGAAGCTCGGCCTCCGATTCGCGTACATCAACAGTTCGGTCACCACGATCTGGCCACCCGCCGGGATCGCGCTCGCCGCGTTCGTGCTCCTGGGCTACGGGGTGTGGCCCGCGATCCTCGCCGGTGCTTTCTTCGCGAATGTCACGACCACCGGCGCCGTTTTCCCGTCCGTCGGCATCGCGGTGGGCAATACAATCGAAGGGTTGCTCGCGGCGTACCTGGTCAACCGGTTCGCGCGCGGTGGACGGGTGTTCGATCGCGTCCGCGACATCATCCGCTTCACGCTGCTCGCCGCGCTCGTCAGCACGACGGTGGCCGCGTCCATCGGTGTGACCTCGCTCGCGCTGGGCGGTCTCGTGTCGACGGAGGACGCACCACGGGTCTGGCTAACGTGGTGGCTCGGTGACGCGGTCGGCGACATCGTGGTCGCGCCGGCGCTGATTCTCTGGATCGGCGTCAAGCTCGGCCCGGCCTGGACGGTCCGGCAAATCATCGAGGCGGTCGCGCTCACGCTCGTCGCGACGCTAGTGACGCTGGCGCTCTTCGGCGGCGTGTTTCCGTCGCGGCACTACCCCCTCACCGTCCTGCTGTGGCCGGTGATCATCTGGGTGGCGTTCCGCTTCGGTCCGCGCGAGGCCGCGACCACGCTGCTCATCGTGTCCGCGATCGCCATCTGGCGGACGCTGTCCCACGTCGGTCCGTTTTCCGTCTACGACCCCAACGAATCGTTGGTGCTGCTGCAGGTGTGGACCGGCATCACCGCGGTGACGAGTCTCGTGCTCGCCGCCGCGGTCGCAGCGCAGCGCGATATCCAGGGTACGTGGCGCGAGCTGGCCGTGACCGACGCACTGACGGGGCTCGCCAATCACCGCCAGCTGATTCACTCGCTCGAGTCCGAGATCCGGCGCTCGCGCCGCACGGGACAGCCGCTGGCGGTGGTGCTGCTCGATCTCGATGGCCTGAAGCAGATCAACGACCGCCACGGGCACCTCGCCGGCAGCCTGGCGATCCGTCGCGTGGCGGAGGCGCTGCTCGGCTCCTGCCGAGCGACCGACACGGCGGCCCGGTTCGGGGGCGATGAGTTCGCGCTTGTGCTCCCCGAGACGGGGGAGGCGGCGGCCTGGCACGTGGCGCGGGGCGTAGCGGACCGCCTGGCCACGGACGCCGAGAAGCCGAACTTGTCGATCAGTGTCGGGGTAGCAGTGTACCCCGGCCACGGTGACACGGTGGAGGCACTCCTCAACGCAGCCGACGTCGCGCTCTACGAGACCAAGGAACGCCGCAAAAGCAGGGCAGCGGGGCTTGCTCCCTAAGTGGCTACCACTAGGTTAGAGGGCCATGGATACCAAGAAAAGCATGAGCGTATCGACCCGCGCGTCTGATCCACAGGCGCTGTCCGAGTCCTCGGCCGGGTTGCTGCGCGAGCTCGTCGCGCACTTGCGACAGAATCGCACGCAGCTGCGCGAGGAATGGGCGCGCCGCATCACGCGCGCGGAGCTGCTCACGGCGATGACGGAAGAGGAAATCTTCGCCGAGGCGACCGCGGTCTACGACAACTACGTCGAGGCGCTCGAGACCGGCACCTTCGAAGCCCTGCAGGCGTACTCGCGGCGACTCTCGGAGCGCATCATTCCGCGAGGCGTCGAAACCGACGAAGTCGTCGGCATCGTGCTGTTACTCCGTGACGTACTCGCCCGCTCGCTGTTCACCAAGTACCAGGACAATGTCGAAAAACTCAACCGGATTCTCGACAGCTACGAGCCCGCGGCGAACCGCATCGCGAACACCGTGGCCGTCGGATTCGTCGAAGAGCGCGAGCGCATCATCCGCCAGCAACAGGAAGCGATCCGGGAGCTGTCGACGCCCGTGTTGCAGGTGCGCGAGCGTCTGCTGATTCTGCCGATCATCGGCGTCATCGATCCGCAGCGCGCCCGGCAGCTCACGGAGCAGCTCCTCCGGGCGATCCGCGCCAACCGCGCCAAGGTCGTCGTGATCGACGTGACCGGTGTGGCGGCCATGGACTCGGGCGTCGCGAACCACTTGGTGCAGACGGTCGAAGCGTCGCGTCTGCTGGGTGCCACCGTCATCGTGACCGGCCTGTCGCCCGAAATCGCACAGACCCTCGTGACGATCGGCGTCGACTTGAGTGAAATGGCCACCGTCGGTGACCTGCAGGGAGGCATCGAAGAGGCGGAGCGCTTGCTCGCCGATCGCGCAGCGCCGACGACGCAGGTCCGCGAAATCGCCCCAGAATCTACGCGCTAGCCGGAGGACGCCGTGGAAGTACCGATTCTGCGGCAGGGGCAATACCTCATTGCCTCGATTCAGTCTGCACTTACAGACGCCGATCTCTCCCATCTCCGCGAAGCACTGATCGCCCAGGTCGGGCGGTCGCGCTGCCGGGGCGTCATCGTGGACGTCACCGCCCTCGATGTGATGGATTCGTTCGCGGTACGCACCTTGCGCGACATCGCGCATATGGCCCGCCTGCGCGGGGCGGAGACGGTCATCGTCGGCATCCAGCCCGATGTAGCGTTCGCCATGGTGCAGCTCGGCCTGACGCTGAAGGGCGTGGCGACCGTGCTGGACCTCGAAGAAGGCCTCGCATTCCTGAACCGCCGCACCGAAGAGCGGGGGTTCGACAACAAGCCCAAGAAGCCGCGCGACCGTGGGTGAAGAGCTGCGACTGGCGATCGCCGCGGACGTTGATGTCGTTGAAGCGAGACAGCAAGGCCGCGCGTTAGCCGCCGTCGCAGGATTCTCGAGCGGCGAGCAGACGGTCATTGCCGCCGCCATCTCGGAGATCGCCCGCAACATCCTGATGTACGCCAAGAAGGGCGAGATCACGCTGAGTCTCGTCCAGAATGGCGATCGCCAGGGCGTCTCGGTCGTCGCCGTCGATCAGGGCCCGGGGATTCCCGACATCGAGCGGGCGATGCAGTACGGCTACTCCACCTCGCACGGCGTGGGCGCCGGGCTGCCGGGTGCGAAGCGGCTGATGGACGAGTTCGCAGTGGATTCGGTCGTGGGTCGTGGCACGACCATCACAATGAAAAAGTGGCGGCGAGCGATTTGAAGATTGAGACGGCGTTCGCCACGCTGCCGCTGCCGGGTCAGGCCGAGTCCGGCGATCTCTGTCTCGTCAAGCGCGTCGGCAAGGGGACTCTCATTGCCGTGGTAGACGGCCTGGGCCACGGGCAAGACGCCGCCTCTGCCGCGCATGCCGCCGTGGGCGCGCTGGACCGTTACTCCCGCGAGCCGCTCATCGAGCTCGTGCGCCGCTGCCATGAAGCGCTGGTCGGATTGCGCGGTGTGGTGCTGGGCCTCGCGTACCTCGATCCGCAGGCGGCGACGATGTCGTGGCTCGGCGTCGGCAATATCGGCGGCATGCTGTTGCGCGTCGATCTCGGCAACCGTCCGTCGCGCATCACGCTCGTCCCGAACGCGGGCTTCATCGGCGCCGAGCAGGTGCACCCCATGACGCGCTCAGTGCCGCTCGCCCTGGGCGATACCGTGATTCTGTTCTCTGACGGCATCAGGGACGGTTTCGCGGAGTCGCTCGTGCTCTCCAATACACCGCAGGAGATCGCCGATTTCGTCATCACCCGGCATGTGAAGGGCAACGATGACGCGCTCGTGCTGGTAGCACGCTACGCCCGCTAACCAACCCGGCCTGCTGACGGTTGGGCCGTTGCGGCGAGCTGTTCTCAGCCTCGCCGCTCCCGCCGTCGCGATGATGGCGTGCCACTTCTCCTTCAATCTGATCGACAGTATCTGGGTCGGGCGGCTGATCGGTCCGGCGGCGCTCGCCGCGGTTTCGACGGCGGGATTCTACGTGTGGGTGGCGCTGAGTCTCGGCGAAATGGTGGAGATCGGGCTGATTGCCGTCGCGGCGCGCCGCCACGGCGAGGGCCGCCCGGAGCAAGCGGCACGCGCCGCTGCCGCGGCGGTAGCGTACGCGCTGTTCGCGGGGCTGGTGGTGAGCGTCGCCGGCGAGCTGCTCGCCGACACGATGTTCCGCGTGATGGCCGTCCCGCCCGACGTCGCGGCACTGGGTCATACCTACCTGTCCACATGGTTGCTGGGCGGCCCGCTGGTATTCGGATTCTTCGCCATCGAAGCCACGTTCCGCGCGGCCGGTGATACGCGAACGCCGTTTCTGATGCTCGCGGGTTCCGTGTGCGTTTCCATCCTGCTCGATCCATTGCTGATCATGGGGCTGGGCCCGTTCCCGCGGCTCGGCGTCGAGGGGGCGGCGCTAGCCTCGGTCATGGTGCGCGGCGGCGGATTCCTCCTGGGTCTCGTCATCGCGTTGCGGCGGGGGCTGTTGCGGATCAGCGCTCCGGACTGGCGCGCCCTGCCGACGATCATCCGCATCGGGGCGCCGTTGTCGCTCGCGGGCGTCCTGCTCTCGGTCATCTACATGTGGCTCACGCGATTCACCTCGCGGTTCGGTACTGCGGCGCTCGCCGCGCTGGGCGTTGGCCATAAGATGGAAGGGCTCGGGTTCATCGCGATCAGCGGCTTCGCGCTCGCCGCCGGCGCGCTCGTCGGCCAGAACCTCGGCGCGGGACAGGAGGCGCGGGCGCGGGAGGCGGTGCGGCTCACCGTGAGCTATTGCCTCGTGGTCACCGTGACGACGGCGACCGCCTTTCTGCTCATACCTGGTCGACTGGTCTCGCTGTTCACCCGCGATTCGCAGGTGATCGCCGATGGCGCCTTGTACCTGCGCGTCATTGCCTTCGCGCAAATCGGTCAGAGCTTCGAGCTGATCCTCGAAGGGGCGCTGGCAGGCGCGGGTTATACTTTCTGGCCGCAGGTCGTGAGCACGACGCTGACCGGGTTGCGGATTCCCCTTGCCGCCTGGTGGTCGCGCGGGTTCGGGCTGCTCGGGATCTGGCTGGCATTGAGCGTCACCGCGATCGCACGCGGCATCGCAATGGTCCTCTTTTGGAAAGGCGGGCGCTGGCGTACCGTGAGGGTCTAAACTATGACGATCGTCACGCTCCTGACGGACTTCGGCACCGCCGACAGCTACGTGGCGGAGATGAAAGGCGTGCTGCTGACCTGCGCGCCGAAATCGACGGTGGTCGATATCACGCACCAGGTGTCGCCCGGCGATGTACCCGCCGCGCAGTATGTCCTCAGTCGAACCTGGATGTTCTTCCCCGAAGGCAGCGTTCACGTCGCGGTCGTCGATGCCGGTGTTGGAACAGACCGTCGCGTCCTCGCGGCGACGAGGTTCGGTCACTACTTCGTGGCGCCGGACAACGGGCTGCTCTCATTCCTGTCGTTGAACGCGACCTTCGTTTCCATCCCCGTGCTCCCTGAGGCGGCACCGACGTTCCACGGCCGGGATGTGTTCGCGCCGGCCGCGGCCGCATTGACGACGGGAGCCGCTCTCGAGTCCCTCGGCGCGCCGATTACCGATCCGCACTATGCGCCGTTGCCGATCCCGAGGATCGAGGGAAACGCGCTCGTGGGTCAGGTGATCTATGTCGATCGCTTCGGGACGCTGGTCTCGAACATCTCCCCCAGCGCCCTGAAGCCCGATGCGAACATTCGCGTGGGAACCGTGGACGTGGGTCCCTTGCGCCGTACGTTCGCGGACGTCGCATCCGGAGCACTCATGGCATTCACGGGCTCCGGCGGTACGGTCGAGATTGCGGTGCGGGATGGAAGCGCGATGCGACTGCTGGGACTCAGTGTGGGGGCGGAAGTGCGGGCTTAGGACGGTCGTTGCTCCCAGTCTCCAGATGGAGTCGGGATCTTTACCTGCGTCATCACGCGATCGGCGAATCCAGCGCTCGGCGCAAACTTCGGAAGCTGGACCAGCTCCAGAATGACCTTCCGCTCACGTTCCGCTTCGACACGGCAGAGCGAGCAATCAGCGAGATGGATGGCTCGGGCGGCAGGCAGGAGGCCCTGCGCCCAGAGCTCGATTTCATCGGTATTGAGATGCATGGAGAGGTCAGTCATTTGGTTTCCTACGGCCCGGTTTCGGCTCTGGTTTCAGTCCCGGCGATCATCCAGATAACCACGCAATTCATTACGGGCCCGATGGATATAGGTTTTAACCGTTCCCAGGGGCAGATCCAGGGTATCGGCGATTTCCTCGTAGGAATACCCCTCCACGTGCCGCAGCAGGATACAGGATCGGTACTCCGGCCGAAGCCGGGCGATGGCCCGCTCAATGGCGGTCCCAAGCTCGCGGCTCTCCACTTCGTCGAGCGGACTCTCCCCGCGGTCGCCCAACTGCAACGACGTCGCGCGTACCTGGTCGGGCGTCTCGGCGCTGGGCGCGCCATCGAGCGATAGCGTATCGATGCTCTTGCGCCGCAGGTGATCGATCGCCGCGTTGTTCGCGATCTTGAAAATCCAGGATGAGAACTTGAATTCCGGCCGGTACGATTTGATCCCGTTCAGGACCTTGATGAATGTT
>DASWEL010000091.1:0-21085 GCA_036394755.1 Gemmatimonadales bacterium
ATCCTGCTGCATCTCGCCGTGCTGCGGCGGCGGCGCGAGCGAGTCAAAGATCCTCGGCGAGCTCACGATCGCGGCCTGCTCGGGCGCGGCGACGGGTACCTTGATGACCTCGATCCGGAAGAGCGAGCTGTTCGGATTCGAATCGGGCGACTGCCGCACGCACCCCGCCAGCTCCGTCGGCGAGCGCACCGGCGCCGAGCCGGAGACGTAGACGTACACGTTCGTAGAGTCGTTGGGGTCGATCACGACGGTATGCGTGTGCGAGCCGCGGCACGTCTGCACGTTCGCCAAGTACTTGGGACTGCTGATATCCGAGATGTCGAAGATGCGGATGCCGCGCAGCCGGTCATGCGACACCGAGTCGTGCACGCCGGCGCCGCTGCAGTCGAGCCGGCCGCTCGTTCCCTCGCCCGACACAAAGAGCAGGTTCCGGAACACCGACACGTCGCTCTGCGACGCGGGGCAGTAGTACGACTTTTTGAGCGTCGGATGCCCGGGGTTCGCAATGTCCCAGACCTGGTAGCCGTCGTAGTTGCCCTGGATCACGTAGTTCTTATAGAACGCGAGATCGGAATTGGTCGAGCTATCGAACGGGGACGGCGACGGGTTGTTCGAAACGAGCCGCATGTTCCACTGTGCCTGGCCGGCGTCGTAGCGCCCGGGCTTCAGGCCCACCCGCGGGTCCGGGGTGGGCGCGACGGTGGAATTGTTCGCTCCGCTGCCCGAGGCACAAGCGGTGAGGGACACGACGGCGACAACCTGAACCAACGCATGAAGCGATTTCATTGCCAATCCTATTTGGGTGTGATTGGTGCGAAGACGTCAGCGGCGAGCATCTGCTGCATCCGCTCGATTTCGGTCGTCTGATCGGCGTATACGCTGCTGGCCATCTTGTAGACCGGCTCCTCTTCACCGGCTCCCGAGGCGAACAGCTGATTCACCATCGTGATGGCGCCCTGGTGATGCTGAATCATCAGGCGCAGGAACAACGGATCGAAGTCCGGGCCCCGCGCGCGGTCGAGCTGCGCGAGCTGCTCGGCGGTCAGCATCCCCGGCATCATGTGTGTCGCATTCATGTCCGCCATCATCATGTGCTCGGGATCGGGGTGCGGCACCGCTTCGTGCCTGGTGGCGAGCCAGCGCGAGAGCAGCGCGATTTCGTCCTTTTGGCTGGCCACGATTCTGTCGCACAGCGTCTGCACCGACGGACCCGCGTTGTGCGACGCCGCCCAACCCGCGATCAGCACGGCCTGTGTGTGATGGTAGATCATGCCCGACATGAAATGCACATCGGCGGCCGTGTAGCCACGGCGTCCGCTGTCGCCGACGGGAGGGGCAAACGCCTGGGCTGCGGCTGGGGCGGGGAAAGGCGGGATAGCCGCGGCGAGCGCGGCGCATAATATCCAGGGGATGAAGCGTGCCATGCTATCGGATTCTACAGCCTTCGCCGACGAGTGCAAACCTCGATGAGATCGCTCGTACAATCCTGCATCGTCATCGTTCTCGTGCTCATCGTCGCCGCGTGCCGGCGCCCGCCGGTGGCCGATGCCGCCGTCGATCGTGCGGCGGTAGATGCCGCCCTCGAGCAGTACCGTCAGGCGTGGCTCCAGGGCGATTCCGCGATGGCGCTCGGGCGGCTCTCCGGCGACGTCAAGTTTCTCTTTCCGGGCACTCCGGACTTCGATAGCGCGGCCGTCCATGCGTTGGTCATCGACGAGATGGGGAAGTACCGCATTCCCTCGCTCATCTTGAAGCGCGCCGATTTCTTTGTCGCCGGGGATCATGCAGTGGACGTCGGGACGTACGAGGAGACTCAAGTCCCGAAGACGGGCGCGCCGATTCACGGGACCGGCCGCTACATGACCATCTGGCGCCGCGAGCCCGGCGGCTGGCGGATCTGGCGCTTTATCATCAACGAGCTTCCCAAGAGCTGAGGATGGTTCGAACACTCGCGCTCCTCGCAGCCCTTGCGATCCCGTCGTCACTCCTCGGGCAACGCAAGGGTTGCGGCGAGACCAAGAAACCGACACAGCTGCCGCCTGTCAGTGTGCTCCTCGATTCCGCTGATGCGATCGTCGAGCTCCAGCAGTTCAACGTGCTCCGTGAGGAGATGCGTTTCAGCCTGCTCTTCGACAAGACAGACTCGCTTCCCAAGGTCCGTGCGCTCGATAGCACCGACGCGAAGGCTGCACTCGTCCTCGCACGCTCCATGTGGCCGAGGAAGCCGTCCGATGTCTGGGCGGTGCGGGTGCATGTCGTTGGGGGACCGTCGCCGGCACTCACGCTCGAGCGAGCGCTGTACTGTCCTCCCTCTCTGAGGCCAGGATCGAACCCTCCAATCCGGATCGCGGTCGGCCCTATACAGGAGCAAAGGGCGCGTGTGCCCGCGGTCCGGGGACCTCCCACCTCTTTCGTGCTCGAAATACTCGTCGCGGAAACGGGGGACGTCGTTAATGTCCGAGTGGCTCAGTCGTCTGGAGCAGCGTCGTTGGACGAAGAACTCCAGCGGCGAATGATGCCGCAACACTTTGAGCCGGCGCTGATCGATGGATTCCCGGTCCGGGGCATCTACCGGACGGATGGACACTCGCCGAGGCTGTAAGACCAATCGCGACGACATCTTGAGGACCTAGTTGCATTTTTCAACGCGTTTACAATGTTGTGTACCGCTGAAACGCGCCCCTCCGTCCACTTCGCGCACTCTAATTCGCTGGAGGTTGCATGTCTGCGCGCTCGATGATTTGCCGTCTCGCCGTTTGCCTCGCGCTCCTGCCCGCGGCCGCCGCGGCGCAGCTGGACAAGATCCCCTGGGCCAAGGGACCGACGAAGGGCGTGCTCGGCGCCGAGGCGACGATCACCGTGCCGGCCAGCTGTCTCTTCACCGGCATGGATGGCGTCAAAGCATTTCTGGAAGCGACGCAAAACAATGCGTCCGGCAACGAGCGTGGGGTCCTGTTGTGTCCGGCGAATGGGACCACCGACACCTGGTTCGTGCTCTTTTCCTATGACCAGAGCGGCTACGTGCGCGACGACGAAGGCGCGAGCCTCGACGCCGACGCGATCCTCGAATCGGTGCGCAGCGGCACGGAGGCAGGGAACCGCGAGCGCAAGCGCCGCGGCTGGGGCACGCTCACGGTGGAAGGCTGGGCCACGAAGCCGTTCTACGATCGCGCGACGAACAACCTGACCTGGGCCATCACGGCGCACGACAACGAGGGCGGCCGCACCGTCAACCACTCCGTGCGGCTGCTCGGCCGCGGCGGCGTAATGCACGCGGACCTCGTGACAACGCCGGAGCAGCTCGCCGCGCTCGTGCCCACGTTCAACACGATGATCGGCGGCTACACCTACTCCACCGGGTACAAGTACGCCGAATGGCGGAGCGGGGACAAAGTCGCGGCGTACGGCCTCACCGCGCTCGTCGCGGGCGGCGCCGGCGTCGCGCTCGTGAAGTCGGGCCTGCTCGTCAAGTTCTGGAAGCTGATTGTCATCGGGTTCGCGGCGCTGGTCGGCGCGCTGAAGCGGCTGTGGTCGCGGATCACCGGGAAACGGGGCGAGATGCAGGCGCAGTGACGATTGTTTTTCTCGCGCTGCTCACGCTGATCGAAGGCGTGCGGCGCGTGCCGCGCGGGTCCGTCGTATTGCACCGCGTGCTGTTCGGGCAATGGACCGTCGAGCCGCCGGTGGCGGGAGAGCGGGTACGTCTCCTCGCATGGTGGTCGCCGCTGATGAGCGCGATCGTACTCGCGCCGCGGCAGCAGTACCGGGGCACCGATGCGGACGCGGTGCGCGCGCAGCTCGAGGGGCGCGACCTCTATACCGCGCTGTTCGACCTGCGCGTGCTCGGCCTCGTCGAGCTGCTCGCGCTGGTGCTGGGAGTGCCGTTCGCCCTGCAGCGGTTCGGGGCGCTCGGATTCCTCACTGCCCTCGGCGCCGTGTTGCTCCTCTGTCTCACGATCTTCGCTGCCCTGGCATTCAGCGCGCACGGCCTCGGCAAACCGTGGCGCGCGGCGCTGCGCTGGGCCGTGCCGTATATGTCCCCGTTCGCCGCGCCGCGCGCCGCCGACGTACTGCTCGAGGAGACGCTGCGGGAAGTGCCGCCGTCGCTCGTTACTCGTGCCTTGCTTCCCGGGGACGCGTTTCTGCGCTGGGTTCGCCCCATTGTCTACGATGCGCGCAACGGACGAGAAGTCGATGGGCGCCTGCTCGAAGGACTCAACCTGAACGAGCTGGGTGCGTCCCTGGCGTCTCAAAATGGATCGGGGATGTGGTGCCCGCGTTGCGGTGCGACATTCGTTCAGGGAGAATCGTGCTCCGAATGCGATATTCACCTCGTCCCAGCGGGAAGGCCGTCCGCGTAACGGAGACTCTCATGCGTGCTATTACCGTCCTCGTGCTCGCCGCCGTCGCCGCGTGTGGGAAGGGGTCCAAGAGCGCGGCACCACCGCCAGCCGGTCCCCCGGCCGTGCCGACCGGCCCCGCCGAGTACACCGTGATCATCAAGAGCACGTGGACCAAGACGTCGCACCCGTTCGAGTATCCGTCGGGCGCGCATTTCTCCGGGATGATCGGCGCGTCGCACAATGCGAAGTACTCGATCTTCGCGATCGGCCGCCGGCCGACGGCGGGGCTCGAGCGTCTCTCCGAGGAAGGGAAGCATTCGCCGCTCGACACGGAGATCCGCACCGCGATCGATCAGGGCAGCGCGCTGATGCTGTTCGAATCGGGTGGTCTCAAGAACTGGAAGGACTCGATGGTCGCGACGGTGCGCGTCGATCCCGCGCATCCGCTCGTCTCCGTCGTGAACATGATCGCCCCGAGCCCCGACTGGTTCACGGGCGCGTCCGGCGTCACCCTCGCCGAAAACGGCGCCTGGATCTCCCGCCGGACGGTGACGCTGTATGCCTACGACTCCGGCGGCGACGACGGCACGACCTACAATGCTCGCGACAAAGACACCAACCCCAAGAAGCCGACGACGCGCGCGGCGAACCGGCACTTCGTCACCAACGGCCGCGTGAAGCCGGTGGCGACGGTGACCTTCGTCAGGAAGGCCTCGTAGGACGAGACTACAAGGTCCTCAAGAACCGCAAGACCGTCCGCCGCTGGAGCGGCGTCAAGCGCATGAATCGGTTGCGAGCGCGTTGACCCTCTCCCCCGTGCAGCTCGATCGCCTGGCTGATCGTGGTGGCGCGGCCGTCATGCAGGAACGCCGTGGCGAACCGCAATCCCATCAGCGGCTCAGTCCGGAACTCGGACGGCTGCGCCTCACCGAGGCAGATGTCCGCGAGGTCGGGCCCCATGTCGTGCAACAGCAGATCTGTGAAGGCGGGTACGACCCGGAATCGCAGCGCGGGCACCGGATTGGCACCGGTCACGAGCGCCGGGACGTGGCATGAAGCGCAACCGATCCTCCTGAACGTCACCGCCCCGATCGCGCCGGCAAAGTCGAGCGGCACGCGCGGTGGGGGCGCGAGAAAGCGCACGAAGGCATCGGCGGCGTCGAGCCGCTCGGCGCCGATCTCGGGCTCGGGCAGCGGGTCGATACCGGCGGGGAAGGGAAGTCCCCCGACGGTCTGCTCCGTCTGATTTACGGGGTTGGTGATCCCCATCTCCATGACGAACGCGTCCGCGTTGAACTCGCGCAGCGTCGCCGCCTGCGCCTTGCGGCCGAACCGCCCGAGGCGACCGTCCGCCGTCCGGTTGGGACGACCGGAAATGCCGTCGTGGTTGCGGTCGAGCGGATCCGCGCGCGCCAGAATCTCCGCGTCCGGCACCGCGTCGAGCAATCCGAATCCGAACAGGTCGGGCGTCGTGCGGTGACCGGAATCGGTGGCCGCCGCCGGAATCGGTTCCGACGTGAGGTTGAGGTACGCGCTCAAGGCGGGCGTGAGCTGTTTCTGGATCACTTGGCCGCCGACGGCAGCGAGATCGTCGCAGCGTGCCCCCGCACCGTGGAATGCCGTGGCGTGCAGCTCGATGTCCTCGTCGCCTTCCGCTGGATCGTTGCTCCCGCCCCCGCCGACGACCGGCGCCTCGTGGCAGGACGCGCAGCTGACGGCGTTGAATAACGGGCCGAGCCCGGTTTCCGGCGTGAAGACGGTGGCAAAGACGACGCGACCGGCCTCGAACTGGCGGAGCCGCGCCGCATCGAGATTCCGCAGCGCAGTGCCGAGCGAGGCCGGAACCACCATGAATTCGGGGGTTGGACCGCTCACCCCCGGCGCCGGGCCTGGGGGCAGAGCCGTCGGTGCATTCCTGTCGCATGCCACCACGCCGATGAGCGTCGCGAGGAGCAGGGTTCTCTGATTTGCGTGCAGCACGCAGCCCTCCCGAAAACGAATTGAGGGGGCGCAACGGCACCCTACCCGGCCGTGGGAGGAAGGCGCCGGTCATATGGGTTTTGTTCGGGAAAATCGGGCACGTGACCATTGACGCGCCGTGCTGCGTCGTGCTTGATTTCTTCTACTTTGATGAAGAAACGACTGGCCGGCTTCGAGGAGCTGGTGCTCCTCGCCACCGCGAGCCTCGGGGAAGAGGCCTACGGTGTGACCGTACGGCAGCGCCTCGAGGCGGAGACCGGGACCGCCGTCGCGCTCGGCGCGGTCTATGCGGTGCTCGACCGCTTGGAGCGCAAAGGCTACGTGCGTTCGGCGTGGGGCGAAGCGACGCCACAGCGGGGCGGCCGACGCAAGCGCATGTTCCGCGTGACCGCGCCCGGTCTCACGGCGCTGCGCGCCATGGGCCGCATCCGGTCGCGCCTCGCGCAACCGATTCCCAAACACGCATGACGCGCCTGCTGCGCTGGTTCTGCGATCCCGACAAGCTCGAGGCGATCGAGGGCGACCTCGCCGAGCTGTATGGGGACCGGACGAGCGGGCGCTACGTCATCGATGTCGTGAGTCTCTGCGTCCGCCAGCCGCGCACGGCCATCCGCTCGTTCGTCGCGGCGCTCGTCGTGCTCGTGTTGGCTGGTCCGATCGGACCGCCGGACCACTACATCGTCCACGCGACGGATCCCGCCGGGGAATTCGTGCTCGAGATCCACCAGGGTCAGGCGATCGCCGCCACGCTCGACGGCGCGCGCGTTCCGGAGCGCGATCTCGTACAGACGGGCGACACCCTGATCATCCGCGGCGCCGACAACGGCGCGGACTTCCACATCGCGATCAAACCTGAAGGGGGCATCCAGTGGTACCCGCGGCACTTCTCCTCGCGCTGATTCAAGGACCGCCACCCGAGACCACGACCAGGATCGTCACCGCGCACCAGTGGGTCGTGCGCCTGGGCCGGGACATGAGCGATTCGATCTGGCCCGGCTTCCGCCCGGACACGATTCCGGTGGCCTACGTGGTCCGGGGCCAGGGAACGCTGCTGCTCGGCTGGCGCGGCGAGCTGCCGCAGGGGTTCCTGCCCATCAGCGGGCTTGCCGGCGGTAGCTGGCTGTCGTCGGCGGATCGCGGCGCCGCGAGCACGGGCACAGAGCTCGACGGTCGTCCCACGGCGCAGGTCGTCGTGAACGACTCGACGGGCCTGGCCACGCTCGTGGGGCTCACGACACACGAGGCCTTTCACGTCTTCGAGGCGGCTTCCCAAAGAGAGGGCACGCGATTCGGCCGCGGCGAGAATTCCTTCCTGGTCACGAGTTATCCCGTCTTCGATCCGCGGAATGAAGCCGGGATGGCGCTCGAAGGGCGGATTCTCGCTGCGGCGGAGCAGGCGGAGACCAAAGTCCGCAAGCGCGCCCTCGCCCGGCAATTTCTCGCCGTGCGGGAATCGCGCCAACGGGCGCTCGGCGCCGAGCTCGCCGAGTTCGAGCAGCTCGCCGAATTGAATGAAGGGCTCGCGGAATACACGCTGGTCCGGGTGCTGATGCTTGCGTCGCGGCAACGCGATTTCCCCGATCGCGCTGGCGCGGTGCGATTGCAGACGAGCAAGCTCAGCGGTCTCCACAAGCTCACCGAGGATGTGACGCTGTCGATCCGGCTGCGCTACTACGCCACCGGTCCCGCGCTCGGCCTGCTGCTCGACGCGCTCGAGGGACCGTCCTGGAAGACGCGCCTGATGAATCAGAACCTCACCGTGCAGGACGCATTGGCCGACGCGACGGGCTATCGCGCGCAGGAGCTCGGCCTGCGGCGGCAGGCTGAATCGACGTTCGTGATCGCCACCCTGCGACGCTCGGCCGATTCCGGCGTCGCCGGGCTGCGTGCATTCCGCCGGGCACAGGTGGACAGCCTGCTCGCCGCTCCCGGCGTCCTGCTGGTCGTCACGGTCGAGGGCCGCTACCTCGGCCTGTGCGGGATCGATCCGCAGAATCTCCTGCAGGTCGAGCACGGCGTACTGCTGCACACGCGCTGGCTGCACGCCTGTGTCGGCGACGCATTCCAGGCCACGTTCAACACGCCGGTCGTGCAGGATCGCAATGCGCAGAGCCTGCGCGCCGTCGTGGGCGCCGACTCGACCGTGACCGTGACGGTGGGCGCGCAGGGCGATGTGCGCATCGAGTCGCCGCTCGTCTCGCTGCGCGCGACGAAGGCCGACGTCTCTCGCGATGGGCGGGTCTTGACGGTTAAGATCAAGACTTAGTGGCAGCCTCTTCCTACGACCTGATCCCCGACTTCGGTCTGCTCTACGACAGCGTGCCGCTGTATGCGGCGCGCCAGGACGTCGGCTTCTATGTAGAGGAAGCGAAAACCGCCCGCGGCCCGGTGCTCGAGGTGGGGTGCGGCACCGGCCGGATTCTGCTGCCGATCGCGCGTGCCGGCGGCTCGATCACCGGACTGGACGGCTCCCCCCAGATGCTCGAGCGTTGTCGCGCGAACCTCGCGGCCGAACCGCCTGCGGTGCAGGGGCGCGTCAGACTGGTGGTGAACGACATGCGCGCCTTCGACCTCGGTGCGACGTACTCACTAATCATCGCGCCGTTCCGCGTCGTGCAGCATCTCACCACGATCGACGATCAGCTGCAGTTCCTGGCCACCGTCGCGCGCCATCTCGCGCCGGGGGGCGGGCGCCTCGTCTTCGACGTCTTCAATCCGCGATTCGACATGCTGGTGAACGCGGACGGTATGGAACGTGAGGATACGCCCGAGCAGCGCCTTCCCGACGGACGCACCTTCCGCCGCGCGTATCGCATCGCGGGGGTGCGCTGGCTGGATCAGGTGAGCGAGGCGGAGCTGGTCTACTACGTCGACGGCAAGCGGTACGTGCAGGCCTTCGAAATGCGCTGGTACTTGGTCGCCGAGCTGCGCAATCTGCTCGCGCGGGCCGGCTTTCGCGTGCGTGACATGTACGGCGACTTCGCGCGGGGCCCCGTCGTGGACGGGTGCCCGGAGCTGGTAGTGGTCGCTACGGCCGAATCTCCGTAAGCGTGATCACGTCCCCGCGCGCGTTCACGACGTGCTGGCGCAGCGTGTGCCCGCTCGCACTCGCCTTCACAGTCACATCCCCTGCCGTAACGTTCGCGACGTAGGCGATACCGTCGCTGGCGGTTGACGTCGCCGACGAGCTTGGCACGCCGGCCACATTATAGAGGACCGTCGCCGCGGGCGTCGTGCTCACCGTGGCTCCGGTGATCGCGGCCCCCGTGCAATCTTTCACCAGGACTCCGATGAATCCCTTGCCGGGTTGCGGCGTGATCCCGGCGGCCGCCGCGAGCAACGAAAACTCCGCGGGTGTCACCATCGAGATGTTATCGAGGGTGTCGCGGGTGATGGGCTGCGCTGGGTATGCGTAGGTCGTCATGTGCCCGCTCTCCGTGACGCGCACGTAGCCATCAACGGGGGTTCCGCCCGTCGAGATCGTCAGGATGTAGAAGCCGGGGGTGTTGGTTGTATCGGCCGCCAACGTCGTCGTGTCCCCCGTGCGGAACGCGAACACCGGCGCACTGGAAACCGGGTTGTGCGTCACGATATCCGTGACCTGGCCGTTGATCGCGATCGTGGCCGGCGCCGTCGTCGGGAGGGCCTGACCGAGACATTCGAAGCCGACCGCAGGCCCGCTGGAGTTGCTGCAGGCGGCGAGGCCCGCGGCGATGAGAGCGAAGGAGAGCGTCGGCGTTGCACGATGCATGAACCCAGGCCTGTTGTGGTTTGAGCAGAATCTACCCCCGAAAAGCATCTTTGTGAGCATGACCGAGAGCTCCACCAGGGTCGAAGCCTTCAGCGACGGCGTCTTCGCGATCGCGATCACGCTCCTGATTCTCGAGATCCGCGTACCACACGGCGATCACAACCTGTGGGCCGGCCTGCGCGCGCTGTGGCCTTCCTACATCGCGTTTCTCATGAGCTTCATCGTCATCCTGATCATGTGGGTGAACCACCACGAGCTGCTGCGCATGGTGCAGGGCGTCAACTATCCGTTCCTCTTCGCTAACGGCTTACTCCTCCTGACCGTGACGTTCGTCCCGTTCCCCACGGCGGTGCTGGCGCAGAACCTCGCGACCTCCGAGGCGAAAGCGGCGGTCGCCTTCTACTGCGCGACCTTCGTCGCGCAGGCCATGTGTTGGAACCTGTTGTTCGCGACCATGGTGCGCGGCGGCTTGCTGCGTCCGGAGGTGACCGCAGAAGCCGTGAGCAAGGTGCGTCGCGCCTATTATTTCGGTGTCATGGTCTACGCGGCGGCGACCGCGCTCGCATTCATTCGGCCGGTGCTCGGCCTGCTCCTCAATGTCTCGCTCTGGGGCCTATGGATCACACTCGGATATCGCGCGGAAGCATCTGCGTCGTCGCGGCGCTCCTAGCCCCGGCCTGCAAGCGGTCTGACAGAGACTTCGCCGCGATGCAGTCGCGCGGCGCGCACGTCATGGGCGTCGACCAGTACACGTCGGCGCACGTGTTCGAGGATCTGCCGGACGGCGGCCGTGTCGTCCTGGAGCGCGACGATCTCTCGGACAGTGCCGCCGTCGCCACGATTCGTGTGCACATGCGCGAGATTGCCGCGTCGTTCCGCGCCGGCGACTTCACCAAGCCCTTCCAGGTGCACGCGCAGACCGTCCCCGGCACGGCGGTGCTGCGCGACCGGCGCGCGGCGATCAGCTACGCGCCGATCGATCGCCCGCGGGGTGGGGAAGTGCGGATCACGAGTCGCGACTCGACCGCGGTCCGCGCGATTCACGAGTTTCTCGCGTTTCAACGCGACCAGCATCACGCGGCGGCGCACTAAAAAACGTTGCGGCGCCGCGACGCCTGAGCGTCGTCTTCCGCCTCAACACCCGGCGCATGGAGCTTGCAGCCCCCTCTGGTATCCCCCCAGAGGAGTCGCGATGCGTTCGTACGTCTTGCTGGTCGTCGCTGCGGCGCTGCTGGCGAGTGCCTGCAACAGCCTTGAACGGACGACAGCCAGTGCCAGCCCCGCGTTTGCATCGAGCGGCAACGTCCCCGATCTCGATGGACTGCCGGATCTCACCGTGGACGCCAAGAAGCTCGCCCACTCCTGGCTCATTCGTGTCGAAGACATGAGCCAGTGCAGCGTCATTGAAGGCGGTGTCAGTCCCGGCACGCACAGCGTGCTGCGCTTCACGGCGACGACGCCGAACATCGGCACGGCCGATGTGTTCGTGGGCGATCCGCTCGCACACGTCGCCGCCAACGACGGCATGTTCGAATACGCCTTGTGCCATGACCATTACCACTTCCGCCACTACGCGACGTACGAGCTGATCTCGGTCGCGACCGGCGCCGTCGTGATGGCGGCGAAGCGCGGCTTCTGCATGGTGGACGTCACACCCGCAGCTGGCGGCCCTCCTGGTGGCAAGCGCACCTACGACAGTTGCGGCACCCGGTCGTCCCCCGGCTTTCAGGGCATCAGCGCCGGTTGGGCGGATTCCTACAGTCGGGTCCTAGACGGGCAGTTCTTCGTGCTCGACGAGCCTGCCGCGCCCGTCTCGCCGGGCGAGTACATCCTGCGCGTCACCGTGAACCCGGCGTTTGTGTGCGGCGATGGCGACGCGGCGCGGCCGCGCGACGCCGATGGCCTCTGCCACATGTTTGCCGAGAGTGACTACACGAACAATGTCGGGGAAGCGGCGATCACGATTCCCGATGATGTGAAGCTCGCTTCCGGTCCCGGATTGTCCGATGCGCTCTCGCCCGATGAGCTCGCCGCCATCATGACGAAGACGCAGCACAACTAATCCGCGCGACGTGGCGCGCGTGACATGGTGTCGCGCGCTTGCCCGACGCGCCGTACCAACAAGAGGCCGGTGTCCGAGCACGCGAGTGCTTGGCACCGGCTTTGCGTTTCTGACGGTGGGTTACGGAGTCCCCGGAAGCAGTACACCCAAAGGAGGAGTTGTCATGATCAAGGCGAGACATCTGGCGCTCGGCGCGGTCGCGGCCATCCTGGTGGCCGCCTGTCAGGACACCGCCAGTCCGCGCCCCAGTATTACGGCCGGCCACGTGAAGCCTCCGCCCAAAGGCGGCGGCGAGTGCGCCAATTTTCGACTGACTGGCGGCGGCAGGGTGGATCAACGCGATCACCTGGGGTACGCGAAGAGCACACCCGAGTCGCATGACTTCGCCACGTTCGGGTTCCAGGCGCGGCCGACCAGTTCATGCCCGCCGACCGACGGCAGCGGCAACATCGAGTGGAACGAGCACAACCCGGACGAATTCGGGGGCGGCTTCGCGTTCCACGGCCAAGTGGCGTTCTTCACGACCCCGACCGACGAGACGGCGGGTGATTCGCGGTGCGGTCGGTTCGGCGGTTTGGGCCGGCTCAACACGCGCAACAACGGCACGTTCGAAGATGTGCCGTTCGAAGTGAATCACGCGTGCGATGTCGCCGAGCCGGGCGTCGGAAACGACCACATCAAAATCACGATCGGAGACGTGTACACACGGCACGGCATTCTGTCGGGCGGCAACATCCAACAGCATCGCCTGACCGGCAATAACTGAGCTCTCAAGGAGAACGACCATGACTCTGAGATTCCTGGTGGCGCTCACCCTCCTCGCGGGAGCGGTGCAAGCGCAGAGTGTGACCGGCAAGGCGTTCGGGACGTACGTCAACCTGGCCGGCAACGTGTCGCAGTCGCCGGTGGCGACGTTGCCCAGCTCGGGTGGCATGGCGACCGGTCAGGCCGACGCGTTCGGCGTCCCCGGCTCCGTGGATGCGCAATGG
This sequence comes from Gemmatimonadales bacterium, assembly GCA_036394755.1. Lineage (GTDB taxonomy): Bacteria > Gemmatimonadota > Gemmatimonadetes > Gemmatimonadales > GWC2-71-9 > 20CM-2-65-7. Next base: position 13,126 of record DASWEL010000091.1, read on the forward strand.
CTCAATGCCGTGACCACGGGCGCGGTGGATAACAAGAAGACGGGCGCGCAGAGCACGTCGGAAGTCGAGAACGTGAGCACGGCGGCGGGTCTCATTACCGCCGATATCGTCACCGCGGTCGCCACGAGCTATTTCGGTCAATTCGACGGCGGGACCGACGCGACCGGCTCGGGCTTTACGAACCTCGTCGTGAATGGCGTACCGGTCACGGAGGACGTCGCCCCTAATACTCGGGTGGATTTGCCGGGCGTTGGCTACGCGATTCTCAACGAGCAGACCCCGACGGGCGATGGCGTGACGTCGTGGGGCATGACGGTGAACATGATTCACGTAGTGTTACAGGACGCGCTGACGGGGCTCACGACGTGCGAGATCATCATCGGATCGGCGAGCAGCAGCGTCGCGAGATAGGGCGGCGATAACGGGCGGTAAGAGGGCGGTAGGGGGTGGTAGGGGGGTTGCCCCTTACCGCCCTTTAGCGCCTCTTACCGCCTTATACCGCCTTTTCAAGGATCGCTCCATGCCTACCCCCGTCGTCTTCATCCACGGTCTCTGGCTGCACGCCGACTCCTGGAAGCCCTGGATCGAGTTGTTCCGCGCCGCCGGTTACGATCCGATCGCACCGGGCTGGCCCGGCGATTCACCCACCGTCGCGGAATCGAATGCGCACCCCGAGCGCATTGCCAATGTCGGGATCGACGACGTCGTGGAACACTACGCCGCCATCATTCGCAAGCTGCCCACCAAGCCGATCGTCATCGGCCATTCCTTCGGCGGTCTCGTCGCGCAGAAGCTGCTCGGCATGGGGCTCGCGGCGGGAGCGGTCGCGCTCGACCCGGCGCAGATTCGCGGCGTGCTGCCACTGCCACTCGCGCAGCTGAAGAGCGCGTTCCCCGTGTTGGGAAATCCGTTCAACTATAAGAAGGCCATTCCGCAGACGCTGAAACAGTTTTTCTACGGTTTCGGGAACGCCGTGTCCGAGCAGGAATCGAACGCGCTGCATGCGAAGTACCACATTCCCGCGCCCGGCAAGCCGTTGTTCCAAGCCGCGCTCGCGAACTTCTTGCCAAATACGCCTGCGAAGGTGAATACGAAAGCCGCGCGCGGGCCGCTGCTCATTACCGGTGGCGGGAAGGATCACACCGTACCGGAAGTCGTGTCGCGGTCTGCGTACAAGCTGTATCGGAAGTCGCCCAGCGTGACCGAGTACAAGGTGTTCCCCGACCGTGGCCATTCGCTCACCGTGGACAGCGGGTGGAAGGAAGTGGCGAACGCGTCGCTGACGTGGCTCAAAAGTAAGGGCCTTTGAGAGGCCTGATCCTCGTGGTACTGGTGGCAGCCTGCCTGCCACCACGTGCCGCCCCGGTTGTCCCGTCGCAGCCGCCGCCTCCCGGCAGAATGTTCGATAGCGTAGTCGCGGTCCTGCGGCGCGGTTATTACGACACGCTGTTCGTGCGAGACAGTCTCAACGCCTTAGCCGCCGAGTTCCGGCCCGCCGCGGTCGCCGCAAGCGACGACTCGATCGAGCGTGAGGTTATTCGACAGTTCCTTGGTCGCTTTCCCGCCTCGCATCTCGCCCTCTTGTCCGGACAGGAGCGCGACGCCTTATGGTACGATCTCGCGGGCGAGAAGCACCTGATGTTCGGCATGCAGCTCATCGAGTCGAACGGCCGTTATTTCGCTTCGATGGTCCTGACTGGTGGCCCGGCGTATGCCGCCGGAATTCGGGACGGGGACGAGATCGCCGCCATCGATAGCGTGCCTCCCGCCCGCAGCCCGCATCGGGATTGGCGCGAGGACGACATCTCTCTTCCCGACGAGCGTGACCCACCCACGTACGGTCTGCGTTGGGTGCCCGGACCCGTGCTCGCGCTGCGGGTCCTGCGCGCGCCCGGTGGTGACACTGCGACAGTCCGCGTCGCTCCCGCTTCTTATTCTGCCCTCGATGCGACACGGGCCAGCGTTCACGTCGTAACCCGCGACAGCATTCGGGTTGGCTACATCCGCTGGTGGTACATGCATTGGAAGGGCTTGGTCGCTGGATTTCGACAGGCGTTGCAGGGGCCGCTCGCGCCGAGCCAGGCGCTGGTCCTCGATCTGCGTGGACGTGGCGGGAGTGGATCCGCAGTGCGGGATATCCTGCGACTGCTGGCTCCAAGCAAGAAGCAACGGTTCAGAGGACCGATCGTGGCGCTGATCGACCGGCAAACCCGGAGCGCGAAAGAGCAGCTGGCTTATGAACTGCGCGCGCAGGGACTCGGCCGGCTCGTCGGGGAGCCAACCGCGGGGGCGTATATCCCGGCGGGGTTCGCGGACCTCGGCCGCAATGTCGTACTGATGTTTCCCCTGGGCGACAAAGCGCCGAACCCGTACATGCCCCTGATCGAAGGACACCCGATACAACCCGATGTCGCGGCGCCATGGGTCGGTCCATACGCTGGTGGACAGGATCCCCTGATGGAAGCGGGGATCGCGGAAGCGGTTCGACTCGTGCGTGCGGGACGCGGGCTCGACTCTGTCAGGAGTCGGTAGAGGCTGCCCCATTCCCTGGCGGCGAAGCCCAGCGGCGGTAACTCTACAGGCATGAAGATCACATCGCTTGCGATCCTGGCGCTGTGTCTCGCGTCGTCGGCTCGCGCCCAAGCCCCCGGCCACTGGCCCCCCGACTCGCTGATCAACGTCAAAGTCATTCCGAAAAGCACGCCCGTGATGCAGGTCGTCGGGATGATGCGCAACTTCGCAGGCGCGCTCGGCGTGCGCTGCCAGTTCTGTCACGTCGGCCAGGAGGGACAGCCGCTCGCGCAGTTCGATTTCGCCAAGGATGAGAAGCGCACCAAGCTGACGGCCCGGCAGATGATGCGCATGGTGGAAGAAATCAACCGGCGGCTCGATACGCTGCCCGAGCACGCGCAAATGGCGAGTCACGTCGAGGTCACGTGCAACACCTGCCACCGCGGCGTCAGCCGGCCGATGTCGCTCGAGCAGCTGATTCAGGAGACCGCGCAAACCGCAGGGGCGGACTCGGCGACGCGCGCCTATCGCGCGCTGCGCGAGCGCTACTACGGCCGTGCGGCCTACGACTTCGGCGAGCCGACGCTGGACATCGCGGCGTTCCGCCTCGCGCGCGCGGGGAAGTTCGACGAGGCGTTCGCGATCCTGCGACTCAACGAGGAGCAGTTCCCGACGTCGTCGAACCTCGCGACCTTCCGCGCCAACATCAATCTGATGAAGGGCGACACGGCCGCCGCGATCGCCGCGTTCCGCGAAGCGGTGCGCCGCGATTCGACGAACGGCGAGGCACAGGGACGGCTACGGCAGCTTACTCGACCGTAGCCTTGTTGATCTTGTCGAGCTTGGGGAATTGACGGGCGAGATACTTCTCGCCCTCCACGTTGAGCCGATACTGTTCCGGGCCGCGCCCGTTGGGCGCGCCCTCGCCGTAGCCGCCGTACAGTTTATCCACGACGTCCATCCCCGCGACGACCTGCCCGAAGGGCGCAAAGCCGCTCGCGTCGAGCCGGTTGTTGTCGCCGTAATTGATGAAGATCTGGGTGGTGCGCGTGCCGGGCCCCGCGGTCGCGAAGGTCACCATGCCGCGCATGTTGGAGCGCCGCACCGGATCGTCGGGAAAGACGCGCGGGCGCCACGCCGCGGTCACCCCTGTGTCGCCGTGGATCCCGAACTGCGCCATGAAGCCGGGGATGACGCGAAAGAAGCGCACGCCGTCGTAGAAACCGGCGCGGACGAGGTTGTAGAAGCGGTCGGCGCCGCGCGGCGCCCAGGCGCGGTACACCAGGATGACGAAGTCGCCCTTGGTTGTGCTGAAGCGGGCGCGGAAACTGTCGGGCGCCTGCTGCGCGAAGCCGGGATCGGCGGGGTTATGGAAGTCGGGAGCACCGGCGGCCGTCTTCGGTGTCGGCTTCTTACAAGCCGCCACTGCGAAAACCGTCAACGCGATCATGGAGGCGTATGGGAAGCATCGCATGTCGCTATGCTAGCCTGTGCGAATGCCGTTCGCTATAGTGTGCGGAATCCCGAAGTATTGTGGGCGTCATGCGCGTTTCATTGCTGTTGCTGGTGGTGCCACAGATCGCCGCGGCTCAGCGGTCCGTGGAAGGGACGGTCTACGACAGCCTGTTGCACGCTCCGCTCCCCGGTGCCGATGTCTGGGTGCGCGGCAGCGAGCGGCACGCGGAGACCGGTTCGGATGGCCGCTTCCGTTTGGACAGCGTCGCTCCGGGTCGCTACACGTTGTTCGTCTCCCATCCCGGTCTGGACTCCGCGGGTCTCTTCACCCTCGCGGTGCCCATCACGATCAGCGCCGACCCGACACCGGTCTCTGTCGCCACGCCGTCGCTCGCGACGTTGTGGCGCCGCCGCTGCGGGCAGGAGCTGCTGACTCGCTCCGACAGCAGTCTGATCTTCGGCTTCGTCCAGGACGCGAAAACGCGGGCGCATCTCGCCGGCGCCGGCGTCCTGCTGCAATGGCTGCGCATCGTGCAGACCGATCCGGTGCACGTGGTGACGCAGCCGCGCGACCTCAGCGTGAAAACCGATTCGACGGGCACCTACTACGCCTGCGGCGTGGCGAGCGACATGAAGATCGCGCTGCGCGCCTACGCGCAGCACGATTCGTCGGGATTGATCGACCTGCAGGTCGGCGCGCGCAGGGTCGGGCGGCAGGATCTGATGGTGGCGCTCGCGCCCGCGCGCCAGACCGGTGTCGTGCGCGGGCAGGCAGTCACCTACGAACAGACCGCGGTGTGGGGCGGCCGGGTCTCCGTGCGCGAAGGCATTAGCACGAGGATCGACGACAACGGCACCTTCATCATTCGCGGCGTCACGCCGGGGACGCAGTGGGTGAACGTCCAGGCGATCGGCCGCGCACCGCTCGGGCAAGCGGTGGACGTGCGTCCGGGCGAGACCACCTGGGTGAACGTGACGCTGGGACCGCTGCCGCTCACGCTTGCACCGGTGCGGGTCGTGGGGCAGGCGTCGCGCATGTTGAGTGATTTCGAGGACCGCCGCCGCGCGGGAAGCGGGCTCGGCTACTTCCGCGGGGAGGCGGAAATCGCCGGCATGGCGTCGATGCGCTCCGTCCTCAGCTCGATGCCCACCATCCAGCTGGTGCGCGGGCAGGGGAACACGGACTTCATGGCGCTGCTCCCGAACCCCGGGATCGGGGGGCGCGGCTGGTGCCTCGCTGCGCTCTACGTCGACGGCTTTCAGGCGGATTGGGACCAACTGCAGACCTACAAGCCCAAGGACCTCGTGGGCGTCGAGATGTATCCCCGCGCCTCCAGCGCCCCGATCCAGTACCAGCAGGTGGCGACCGGCTGCGGCGTCGTGCTGGTCTGGACCAAGTACCTGAAATAGGGCTGAAATCGGTGATTTAGGGCCCCGCGCGCGGCCCTCAAGAGCGTTATCTTAGTCGCGCATGGCTGATAGCGGTCTTCCCAATCGTCCTTCCCGCGGGTCGGGTTCTCTGACGGTTCACCTCGCCGACGAGCTCGACGTCTACTTCAATGAAGTCGCCCACGGCCGCCCCGTCGGTTTTGTCGCGTCTCCCAAATGGAAGCCGCGCACCGATGTCTACGAAACCGAGCAAGAGTTGATCGTCCACATGGACATCGCCGGGATGCAGGCCGATGACTTCAAGGTCGAGCTGGACGAAGGCATTCTGAGAATCTTGGGCGAGCGTCTGCCGCGGCAGCAGGGCCGGCGGCACTACCACGCGATGGAAGTGCAGATCGGGCCGTTCGAGCGCCGCTTCCGGCTGCCCGTCGTCGTCGATCCCGCGTCGATTCGCGCCACCTACGAGCACGGCTTCCTCGAGATCCGGCTCGCCAAGCAACCGCCGCGCTCGTCGGGCGCGCAATCCGTGCGAGTGACTTAATGGAGCGACTGCCGGTCCTTCCCCTGGGCCAGCTCGTCGTCTATCCCCACGTCGTCTTGCCGTTGGCCCTCACAGATCCCAAAGCCGTTCAGCTGATCGACGAGATCATCCAGGGTGAAAAGCGCCTGCTGCTCGGCGTCGTGAAATCGATGGGCGGTATGGAACCGCCCGAGGGCGCGGTGATGAACACGCTCCCGCACCAGCTCTACGACGTCGGGACGCTCGGCACCATCGTGCGGATGCTCAAGCTCGGCGACGGCTCGGTGCGCGTCATGGTTCAGGGACTGGAGCGCGCCAGGCTCAAGGACATCGCGCAGGGCGAGAAGTGGCTGATGGCGGAACCCGAGCCGCTGCAGGAAAACCTGCTCGAGGACGCGCGCACTGAAGCGCTCAAGCGCACCGTCATCGCGCAATTCTCCCGCGTGATCGACATCGCGCCCTACCTCGGCGCCGAGCTGCACGAGGTGCTGGCCGGCATCACCGAAGCGGGCAAACTCGCCGACTTCATCGCCGCCAACCTCGACCTCGCATTGCCGGCCAAGGCCGAGCTGCTCGCGATCGACGACGTGACGCGCCGGCTCGAGCGCCTGGCGGATTTCCTGGTGCAGGAGCTCCAGGTGCTCGAAGTCGGGACCCAGATCCAGGAAAAAGTGAAGACCCGACTCGACCAGAATCAGCGCGAGTACGTGCTGCGCGAGCAGCTGCAGGTGATTCGTCAGGAGCTGGGTGAAGGCGAAGGCGACGACGAGCTCGAAGAGCTGAGCAAGCGCCTCGAGGAGGCGCAGCTGTCGGCCGAGGCAAAGAAGGTTTCCGACCGCGAGCTCAAGCGCCTGCGCCAGATGTCGCCGCAGTCCGCCGAGTACCAGGTCGCGCGCACCTACCTCGACGTGTTTGCCGCACTGCCGTGGAGCAGGGTCACCCAGGACCGGCTCGACCTCAAAGCGGCGCGCGAGATCCTCGACCGCGATCACTATGACCTGAAGACGATCAAGGAGCGGATTCTCGAGTACCTCGCCGTGCGGACGTTGAACCCCGACGCGAAGGGCTCGATCCTCTGCTTCGTCGGTCCGCCCGGCGTCGGCAAGACGTCGCTCGGCCAGAGCATCGCCGAAGCGCTGGGGCGCAAGTTCACGCGCGTCTCGCTCGGCGGCGTGCGCGACGAGGCGGAAGTGCGCGGCCATCGCCGGACCTACGTCGGAGCGATCCCGGGCCGCATCATCCACGCGCTGCAGCGGTGCGAGACGCGGACCCCGGTGCTGATGCTGGACGAGGTGGACAAGATGGGCGCCGACGTCCGCGGCGATCCCACCGCGGCGCTGCTCGAGGTGCTCGACCCGGCGCAGAACTCGACGTTCGTCGATCACTACCTCGAGGTGCCGTTCGATCTGTCCGGCGTCATGTTCATCGCGACCGCCAACAGCACGATGCCGATCCCCGATCCGTTGCTCGACCGCATGGAGCAGTTGACGCTCGTCGGCTACACGCCGTCGGAGAAGCTGCAGATCGCCAAGCGCTACCTCATGCCGCGCCAGATGAAAGAGACGGGACTGGGGAAGGGCAAAGAGGAAGAGCGCGCCCACATCGCCGACGGCGCCCTCGAACGCCTGATCGGCGAATACACGCGCGAAGCCGGTGTCCGGCAGCTCGAGCGCGAGATCCAGGGCGTGCTAAGGAAGGCCGCCCTGGAGGTTGTGGAGGGCGGGGCGAAGATGGTGAGGGTATCGTCGAAAAACCTCGAGAAGTACGCCGGCCAGCCGAAGGTGCAGAGCGAGGTGGCGGGCCGCGCCCCGGAGGTCGGGGTGGCGACCGGACTCGCGTGGACGCCGACCGGCGGCGACATCTTGTTCATCGAGGCGATCCGAATGCCCGGCAAAGGGCAGATCACCCTGACCGGCCAGCTCGGCGACGTGATGAAGGAGTCGGCACAGGCGGCGTGGAGTTTGCTGCGCGCCCGCGCCAACACGCTCGGCATTCCGCTCGACGCCTTCACCGCGTCGGATGTCCATTTGCACGTCCCGGCGGGCGGTGTTCCCAAGGATGGTCCGTCGGCCGGCATCACGATCG
>DASWEL010000092.1:0-9116 GCA_036394755.1 Gemmatimonadales bacterium
ACGACTTCGCCTGGTTCCGGTTGGCCGAGGTCTATCTGATCAAGGCGGAAGCGGAGCTGGCCGGGGGGACGGGCAGCTCGACTCCCCTGGCGCTGTTGCGGCTGGTGCGGGCGCGCGCGTTCACCGGCGCGGACACGCTCAGCGCCGTCACCATGGACGTGATCCTGCGCGAGCGCCTGTTCGAGCTCAACAGTGAAGGAAAGCGGCGCCAGGATCTGATCCGGCACGGCAAGTACACGCAGGCCTGGGAATTCAAGGCGGGACCGACGCCGGACAACCGCGTGTTGATGCCGATTCCACAGACGCAGATCGACGCCAATGCGCTGATCACGCAGAACCCCGGGTACTGATTGGCGGGGGCGGTCACCGATCGTAGCAGGAGTGTAGGGGCGCAGCATGCTGCGCCCCTACATCGTTTTATTCCCCTGCTGTGCCTGCTCGCCGGCTGCTCGGCTGCCTCCAAGCGGGCGCTGCCTCCCGCCAGCGGCCGGCTGTTCACCCTCCTGCCGTCGAGCTACACCGGGGTCCGCTTCGAGAATCGCCTCACCGACACCCGCGAGCTCAACGTATTCAGGTACCGCAACTACTACAACGGCGGCGGCGTCGCCATCGGCGATCTGACGGGCGATGGGCTACCGGAGATCGTGCTGACGTCGAATCAGGGCGGCACGCGGATCTATCTCAACGAGGGGAAGTTCCGCTTCCGCGACGTGACCGAGCAAGCCGGCCTGCACAGCAAGGGATGGACCACGGGCGTCACCCTGGCAGACGTGAACGGCGACGGGCGGCTCGACATTTACGTCTGCCACGCCGGGCTCGGCGACAGCCGGCTCCGGGCCAACGAGCTCTACATCAACCAGGGGCTAAACGCGCAGGGCATCCCGACCTTCGTCGAGCAGGCGGCCGCCTACGGCGTCGCGGATTCGGGCTATTCGACCCAGGCCGCGTTCCTCGACTACGATCGCGACGGCGACCTCGATTTGTTCGTCATCAACAACTCGCCGCGGCCGGTGGCGAGCTTCCCGCTCACGAACACCCGCAACGAGCGCGACCCGCTCAGCGGCGCGAAACTGTATCGCAACGACGGCGGGCACTTCGTGGACGTGAGCGCGGCGGCCGGTATTTACGGGAGCGAGATCGGTCTCGGCCTGGGCGTGGGTGTGAGCGACGTGAACCGCGACGGCTGGCCCGACATCTATGTGGCGAACGACTTCTTCGAGCGTGACTACCTCTACATCAACAAGGGCGACGGCACCTTTGCGGAGCGACTCGAGCAGGAGATGCCCTACATCAGCCTGTCGTCGATGGGCCTCGACATCGCGGACGTCAACAACGACGGCTGGCCCGATATCTACGTGGCGGACATGCTGCCGGACGACGAGCGTCGCCTCAAGACCACGACTTCGTTCGAGACGTGGCACCGCCTCGAGAGCGAGCTGCGCAACGACTTCTATTATCAGTTCACGCGCAATATGCTCCACCTCAACAACGGCGATGGCACGTTCTCGGACATCGGCCAGATGGCCGGCGTGGCGCGGACGGACTGGAGCTGGAGCCCGTTGATCGCGGATCTCGATCTGGACGGCTACAAGGACATCTACGTGACGAACGGGCTCGCCAAGGATGTCACCTCCCAGGACTACATCGCGTTCCTGGCGAACCGGGAGACCATGGTCCAGGCGACGAGCGGCGGCCGGGTGGACTTTGGGCGGCTGATCGACGCGATGACCTCGACCAAACTGCCGAACTACGCCTTCCACAACCACGGCGACCTGACGTTCTCGAATGAGAGCGCCGCCTGGGGCTTGGACACGCCGACCTTCTCGAGCGGCGCGGCCTACGGCGACCTGGACGGCGACGGCGCGCTCGACCTGGTCGTGAACAACGTGAACCAGGAGGCATTCGTCTACCGCAACAACGCCCGGTCGCTCACGCAGAACCGCTACCTGCAGGTGCAGCTCGACGGATCGGGCGGGAATCGCTTCGGCGTGGGTGCCAAAGTGACCCTGTGGAGCGACGGACGGGAGCAATACCAGGAAGAGGAGCCCACGCGCGGCTTTCAGTCGAGCGTCGACTATGTCCTGACGTTCGGGGTGGGACCGCGCGACACGCTCGACTCTGTGAAGGTCGAGTGGCCGGACCGGGAGGGCCGCGTGTCGGTCCTGACCCACGTCCCGACGAATCAGCGGCTCAGCGTGCGGCAGTCCGAGGCCGTGGTGCCCCGAGCCGTCACCCCCAAGCCCCTAACCCCTCTTTTCACCGACGTCACGGACCAGGTCGCACTCCCGTATGTGCACCGCGAGAACGAGTTCGTGGACTTCGACCGCGAGCCGCTGATCCCGAAGCTGCTCTCGACCGAGGGACCGATGATGGCGGTGGCCGATGTGAACGGCGACGGGCTGGACGACATGTTCATCGGCGGCGCCAAGGGTCAGGCCGGGAGGCTGCTGATCCAGCAGCCCGACGGCCGGTTCGTGAGCACCAACGAGAAGCTGTTCGAGGCCGACGCGGGATCGGAAGACATCGGCGCCGTGTTCTTCGACGCCGACGGCGACGGGCACCCCGACTTGTACGTCGTGAGCGGCGGCAGCGAGTTCTCGGACATGGCACCCGCGCTCCAGGACCGGCTGTATCTGAACGACGGGCGGGGCAACTTCCGCAAGGCCGTCGGGAGCCTGCCAGACGAAGCCGTGAGCGGCTCACGCGTGGTGGCGGCCGATTACGACGGCGACGGCGACCTCGATCTCTTCGTGGGCGGGCGGGTCGTGCCGTGGCACTACGGTGTCGACCCCCGGAGCATGCTGCTGCAGAATGACGGCCACGGCCACTTCACCGACGTGACCGCGCGGCTCGCTCCCGACCTCGAGCACGTCGGCATGGTTACGGATGCGGTGTGGCGCGATGTGGACGGCGACGGGCGCCTGGATCTGGTCGTGGTGGGTGAGTGGATGCCGATCACCATCTTCCATAATGCGGGCGGCGGGAAGCTGGTCCGTCTGAAGACCCTGGGCCTCGAGCACAGCGAGGGGTGGTGGAATCGCATCGTCGCGGGGGACTTCAGCGGGAAGGGTCGCGTCGACTTTATCGTCGGCAACCTGGGCCTGAATACGCGCTTGCACGCCAGCGACGCCGAGCCGGCGACGATGTACGTGAAAGACTTCGACGGCAACGGCGTCAGCGAGCAGATCGTGTCGGTCTATAACCACGGCAAGAGCTATCCGATCGCGATGCGCGACGAGCTCCTCTCAGCGCTGCCCTTCTTGAAGCCGCGCTACACCCGCTACGCCGACTACGCCGGCCAGACCGTCACCGACATCTTCACGCCGGCCGAGCTGGCCGGCGCGACGTTCAAGCAGGTGCATACCTTCGCCACGGCCCTGGCGCGCAACAACGGGGATGGGTCGTTCACGCTGGCCTCGCTGCCGCCCGAGGCGCAACTCGCCCCGGTCTACGGCATCCTGGCGCAGGATCTGGATGGGAACGGGAAGCCCGACTTGTTGCTCGCAGGGAACTTCGATGGCGTACAGCCTTCAATCGGGCGGATGAGCGCGAGCTACGGCCTCGTGCTGCGAGGAGATGGCAAGGGGCAGTTTACAGCGGTGCGAGCGACGCCGAGCGGCTTCGTGGTCCACGGACAGGCCCGCGATATCCAGCGTGTCCGGACCCGTCGCGGTGACCTCTACGTCGTGACCCGGAACAACGACCGGGCGTTGGTGTTCCGCGGCACACACCAGCCGCGACGGTCAACGACCGTTGCGAGTCACTGACCGGGTCGCTTGGTCCTGATGACGATCACGCCATTGGCTCCCCGCACGCCGTACATCGCCGTACCGGCGGGGTCCTGCACCACCTCTATCGACGCGATGTCGTGCGGATTGATGGCCCTGACATTGGAGCCGCGTGACAGGTCGATCGGCTCGTCGTCGACCAGGCAGAGAGGCTGGCTGCTCGCCATGAAGGAGCCGACCCCGCGGATGTGGAACCTCAGGCCGCCGTCGGGCGTCTCCGACACCGTGACGCTGGGAAACCGGTCCATGATCAACTGCCCGATCGACCGGCCGGGCGCCCGGTCGATCTCCTCTTCCGTCATTACTGAGTGGGGATTCGCGCTCGAGGGGGCGACGTCTTCCGATTTGCCTCCGCGATGGGAGCAGGCGGCGACGCCGCACAAGAGTAAGCCGATCAGTCGGTGGGCGTGGGCTGTGGACATGAAGGACCTCCTGTAATTCATGGATCAACCCGGCCGCTTGGTCTTGATGATGATGACGCCGTTGGAGCCGCGCACGCCGTACAGCGCCGTCTCGGCGGGCTCCTTGAGGACCTCGATCGACTCGATGTCGTTGGGATTGACGCCGGTGAGGTACCCGTTGGGACCCGGGTCGATCGCCACTCCGTCGAGGACGTACAAGGGAGTGTTGCCGCTCCTGATCGACGAGCCGCCACGGATGCGCACCGCGAAGCCGCCGTCGGGCGTCCGCGTCACCTCCACTCCGGGGAAGCGGCCCATCAGCACCTGCTCGATCGATTGCCCGGGCGCCTTGGCGATGTCCTCCGCCGTCACGGTCGAGTTGGGAGATGCGGTGGGGGCAGGCGCAGGCGCCGCCTCGACTGGTTTGTTCCGATGTGAACAACCGGAACCCAGTCCGATGAGGAAGCCAACCGGCAGCAAGGCGCGCATCGAGAACGAGGTCACAGGACTCCTCCCATGGCACGCTACGTTGCAATATACGACCTGGAATGGCGCACGGCTAACCCCCTAACCGGTGAATCGCAATGACCACGTGGCTGCGGCATTTCGCTCGACGTCTGACCTTGACCGTCACCTGCGCGCTGGCGGCGCGCGTCTCTCCGGCCCAGGACCGGGCCAGCGTGGCCTCCCCCGATGGCCGGAACCGGGTCACGGTCGAAATCCGGGACGGCGGGCTCACGTACCGCGTCGACCGGGATGGTCGCGCCGTGCTGCTGCCCTCGCGTCTCGGCTTCGCCTTTCAAGGGGCGCCGCCGCTGCGCGACAGCCTGCGGGTGGTCGATACGTCGAGCAGCACGGTCGATGAGACGTGGACCCAGCCGTGGGGCGAAGTGGCCAGGGTACGCGACTATCATCGCGAGCTGCGCGTCTCGGTCGCGGAGGCAGCCGCACCGGGCCGGCGGTTCGTGATGGCATTCCGCGCGTTCGACGACGGCATCGCCTTCCGCTACGAGTTTCCGGAGCAGCCCGGACTCGGCGAGTTCGCGATCACCGACGAGCTCACGGAATTCGCGTTCGCTGATGACGCGCGTGCCTGGTGGATCCCCTCGAACCGCCCGCGCCTCGACCGCTCCGAGATGCTGTTCTCGTCCTCGCCGGTGAGCGTGCTCGACAGCGTGCAGACACCGCTCACGCTGGAGACGCGGGACGGCAGCACGTTCATCGTGATTCACGAGGCGAACCTGGTGGACTACGCGCGCATGTTCCTGAGCGGGCCCCGCATGCAGTCTCGTACGCTGCGCGCGGCGCTGGCGCCCTACGCCGACGGGATCAAGGTCCGGGGGCGGACCCCGTTCGTGACGCCGTGGCGCACCATCCAACTGGCCGACCGCGCGACCGATCTGGCGCCGTCCCTGCTCGGCCTGAACCTCAATCCGCCGAGCGTCATTCAGAACACGAGCTGGATCAAGCCGATGAAGTATGTGGGCATCTGGTGGGGCATGCACATCGGCACGATGACGTGGAGCTCCGGGCCCAAACACGGCGCCACGACGGCGAACACGAAACGCTATATCGATTTCGCGGCCGCAAACGGGTTGGGCGGCGTGCTGGTCGAAGGCTGGAATGTGGGCTGGGACGGCGACTGGATCCAAAACCGCAACGCGTTCTCGTTCACGAAACCCTATCCCGACTACGACCTCGCGGCGCTGGCCCGCTACGCCCACGAGAAGGGCGTCAAGCTGATCGTCCACAACGAAACGTCCGGGGGGATCGAGAACTACGAGCGGCAGATGGACAGCGCGTTCGCGCTGTACCATTCACTCGGGCTCGACGCCATCAAGTCGGGGTACGTGACGGACTTCGTCGGCGAGGGACACTCCCACTACGGCCAGTACATGGTCCGGCACCACCGCCGCGTGATCGAAAAGGCCGCCCAGTACGGCATCATGCTGGATGTCCACGAGCCGATTCACGATACCGGCGAGCGTCGCACCTACCCCAACATGATGAGCCGGGAGGGTGCGCGGGGGCAGGAATACAACGCGTGGAGCGCCGAAGGGGGCAATCCGCCCGAGCACGAGACCATCCTCTTCTTTACCCGCATGCTCGACGGTCCGATGGACTTCACGCCGGGCATCTTCGACATCCTGATCGAGCGCGGTACCGGGCGGCCGCGGCGGCCGGACGAGCCTCGCGTCCGGACGACGCTCGCGAAGCAGCTGGCGCTGTACGTCGTGCTCTACTCGCCGCTCCAGATGGCGGCGGACCTGCCCGAGAACTATGAGCACCAGCCGGCGTTCCAGTTCATCCGGGACGTCGCGGTCGATTGGGACACGACGCGCGTGATTGCGGGCAAGATCGGCGACTACGTCATCGTGGCGCGGCGCGAGCGCAATGGCCCGACCTGGTACCTGGGCGCCATCACCGACGAAGAAGCCCGTACCTTTGACGTCCCACTCACGTTCCTTACGCCTGGGCGGAAATACGTCGCCGAGATCTACGCGGATGGGCCGGGGGCCAACTGGCTCACGAATCCGCTGCCGGTGGCGATCTCGAAGCGCCCGGTCGACGCGACCTCGCGGTTGCACATCGTGCTCGCCCCCGGGGGGGGGCAGGCGATTCGGATCCGGCCGGCGCGCTAGTCGGGATGATGATGCGCGACACCGAGGGGCGGTCCCTACGGCTCGGGACGCCTGACAGCCGCCCCTCCCAACCCCTTGCGTCTTCGCCTCCGGGACCGCCCCTCGGCGTCGCCGCGTTGGCGCTACCCCTTCTCACCGCGTTGGCGCTCGCGGGCTGCGGTCGCGCGCGCGAGCCGCAGCTGTTCGAGCTGCTGCCGCCGAGCCGAACCGGCGTCACATTCGCCAACCGGCTGCCCGACGATACGGCGTTCAACATCCTCACCTACATGTACTACTACGACGGTGGGGGCGTGGCGGTGGGTGACGTCAACAACGACGGCCTGCCGGACCTCTACTTCACGTCGAATGTCGGACCCAACCGGCTGTATCTGAACAAGGGGGATTATCGGTTCGAGGACGTCACCCAGCGCGCCGGCGTGGCCGATTCCGACGGCTGGAAGACCGGCGTGACCATGGCCGACGTCAACGGCGATGGCTTGATCGACATCTACGTCAGCGCCGTCGACTTCCTCACGATGCATGGGCACAACGTGCTGTACATCAACAATGGCGACGGCACCTTCACCGATCGGACGAAGGAGTACGGCCTCGACTTCGCCGGCCTATCCACCCAGGCCCTGTTCTTCGATTACGACGGCGACGGCGACCTCGATATGTACCTGCTGACCCATTCGCCCCACCCCGAGCGGACACCCGGCCCGCGCGCCCAGGCGACGACGGGCCGCGCCGGAGCGGGCGACCGTCTCTACCGGAACGACGGGGGCCATTTTGTCGACGTCAGCGAGCACGCCGGGCTCCGCAGCGGCGCCGCGCGGTACGGTCTCGGCGTGGTGGCGAGCGACCTGAACGGCGACGGCTGTCCTGACCTGTACATCGCCAACGACTTTCAGGAAGACGACTTTCTCTACTACAACAACTGCGACGGGACGTTCACCGAGTCGATCGCCACCGCAGTGGGACACACGAGCCACGCCTCGATGGGCGTGGACGCCGCCGACTTCAACAACGACGGCCGGCCGGACCTGATGGTCCTCGACATGCTGCCCGAGCAGGAAAAGATCCTCAAGACATCGGCCAATGCCGAGAGCTTCGACGTCTACAATCTGAAGCTCGAGGCGGGCTACCACCCGCAATACGCCCGCAACACGCTCCAGCTCAACCGCGGCCACCGGCGCTTCAGTGAGATCGGGTATCAGGCGGGCGTGTACGCGACCGATTGGAGCTGGGCCCCCTTGTTCGCCGACCTGGACAACGACGGCCACAAGGACCTGTTCATCACCAACGGCATCTATCACCGGCCGAACGACCTCGACTACCTCGCGTACGTGAGCAACCCCGTCGTGCAGGCCTCGCTGCGCGACGGGATGGCCGGGCTGCGCCGGACGCTGATCGGGAAGATGCCGCGGGTCCCGATCGCCAGCTACGCGTATCGCAACAACGGAGACCTCACGTTCACCAACCAGGCGCAAGCCTGGGGGCTCGCACAACCAGGTTTCTCGAACGGCGCGGCTTACGTGGACTTGAACAACAGTGGGGCGCTCGACCTGGTGGTGAACCGGCTCGAGGCCCCTGCCGCGATTTATCGGAACCGCGCGCGCGAGCTCACCAAGAGCCACTATTTGCAGGTCGTACTGAAGGGCTCCGGGGCCAACACGGCAGGGATCGGCGCGAAGGTCATCGTGAAGCAGGGCGGCAAGGGTGGCACGGGCGGCATGATGCAGATGCTCGAGCAGTACCCAACCCGCGGGTTCCAGTCTTCCGTGGACCCCCGTCTGCATTTCGGATTGGGGTCCGCGGAACAGATCGACTCACTGACGGTGATTTGGCCCGATCGACGCCAACAGGTGTTGACCCACGTCGCGGTCGACCGCACGCTCACACTGTCGCAGCAAGACGCTACCTGGGCGAGGGTCGGGGCCGCCGCGACGGCGGGTGCCCGCTGGGCTGCCGGAGCGGCGGCCCCGGCCCCCGCCCCCCTGTTCTCCGACGTGACCGATCGGCTCGCGCTCGATTTCACGCACCGCGAGAACCGCTTCTACGATTTCCACCGCGAGCCGTTGATGCCGCATCTCCTATCGACCGAAGGGCCCGCGCTGGCGATCGGTGACGTCGACGGCGACGGCCGCGACGACATCTACGTCGGTGGCGCCAAATGGCAGGCGGGCCGGCTGTTCATCCAGCGGCCCGACGGCACTTTCCGCGCCAGCGCGCAGCGCGCCTTCCAGCTGGACAGTCTGAGCGAGGACGTCGACGCGGTCTTCTTCGACGCCAACGGCGACGGGCGG
>DASWEL010000093.1:0-2153 GCA_036394755.1 Gemmatimonadales bacterium
CTACTCGAGGCCCACGTAGACGCGGCGCCACGGTTGATCGTCCGTGAGGCGCCACCTATGGCCACCGCCCTCGGTGTCCTCGGCGAGCAGGATGGTGCCTGGCGCGAGCGTGCACCTCTCGCCGAGCCGCGTCTCGAACTCCAATGTCCCACTGAGGGTGATCACGTACTGGCGAACCGGGGCACGATGCCAATCCAGGTTCGAGCCCGCAGGGCTCTCCTCGAAGCTCACCTCGGTCGCATGCCAGGACCGGGATCGATGTGCGGTTCCCTCGAGCTTCGGGAGCTCCAGAGTGCCCTTCTCGAAGTGCGACTCGCCGTCGTCGCCGGTGTACAGCCGGATCAGCGGAAACGCCATCGGTACCTCCTCGTCTTGAACTTTCCGGGCACTGCGGCCTTCCCCGGAGCCTCGCGGATTGGTGTGATAAAACCCGAATAGAAATGCTCGATGCCCATTTTCGGAAGGATCAGGCCGAAGGTCATCGCCAGGATGATCAGGATGGCCGTCGTCCCATCCGCGATCACACCGAAGAGCAGGTCGGGTGACGCCGTCTGGCCGAGCGCGACCAGACCGACAAACCCACCGGCCATTCGGAACAGGAACACGCCGGGGATCAGAGACACCACCGCAGCGAAGGCGAGAGCCGCAAAAGGCAGCCGCAGCCGATCGGCGATCGGCGTCATGAGGGTCCCAACCACCAGACACACAATGAACGCCCCGGCCGCTACACTGGCACCTGCCAACGAGATCGCTGCCCAGCGCAAGGCGTGCGCGAGCATTCCGATCAGGATGGGAATCGGCAGCATCCGCCATGGCATCGCGAAGAACGTACCGTAGGCAGCGACGGAGACGGGTGGAAAGCGCGCGATCGCTTCGAGTGCCGATCGCGCCGCTTCGGCATCGAGACGACCGTCGCGGACCTCGTCGATCACGCTCATTGTCGCGGCGACCTTGCTCATGTCTACGCCCACGGGCTCCACGGCGATGATCTCGTAGCGTGAGCCGGTGTCATCGTCGATGCGTATGGTCAGCTCGCCCCAACACGGAACGACGGTAACTCGGAAACCCAGTCCGTCGGCAAGCTGTTCCACGGCCGCCACCGTTCTTGCCGTGGTCTGGCCGTTGGCGAACAGCAGCCTGGCGCTGACCGATATCAGAGCGCTGTCTCCTGGCGAGGCCACATGCTCCCCTGGTTGGGTGGCGGAACACGAACGCGCCCCCGTCGAAGACGCGTGACGTTGCTCGACGCAGGAGCTGCTCATGGTTTCGCCTGCCTTGCGCGATCGCCTCGGGTCCCGCTGCCGGCTGGCGGCGACGTACGGCTCCAGGCCATACCCTCCTTCGTTCCTTCAAACGACCCGGTGATCCTCTCCGGCCACACCATCGCCAACATCAGCGCTACCCCGATTCCCGTGGACACTCCCGCGAACCGATGAAAGGCGATTTGCCATGCAGGACCCGTCCGCGGCACCAACAGCACAATCGCCAGCGTAACGCCCGCGAACCGATATGCAGTTAGATCCAGCCGCGCCACGGCGCGAAGCAGTCCCAGGGTGAACACGCAACTGCCGAATACAAGCACGTGCGGCCCGAAGTGACTCGCCACAATCGCGCCCACTACCGCTCCAAGCACCGTCCCGACGAAACGCTGCCAGGAAACAGTGAGCGCCGCACCCAACGATGATTGGGTGATCACCAAGGTTGTAATCGGCGCCCAGTATGCTTCCGGCAGCCGGAGTAACCGCGCTGCCAGCAGCGACGCGACCGCCGCCACGGCCGTCCGCGCGGAATGCACCAACACCGGCCACTCCGTCCACTCGACTCGATCACTCACCATTTCGACACACCGCCGTGACAACTTCCGTGAGTCAGAACCTGTGATCATTCACTACTTATTATAGCAGTCGCGACGTACGATTTGATCATCTTCGCCGGGTCGACGACGCGATCGAACTCGTCTTCGGTGACGAAGCCGAGTTTCAACGCCGCGGCCTTCAGCGTGAGGTCGTTGGCCATCGCGTAATGCGCGATCCTGGACGCCTTGTCGTAGCCGATCACCGGCGCGAGCGCCGTCACCAGCATCAGGGAGCGGGCCACGTACTCGTTGATCCGCTCGAGGTTCGGCTTCGTGCCCTCGACCAGGAACTTGCGGA
>DASWEL010000094.1:0-10093 GCA_036394755.1 Gemmatimonadales bacterium
AGAAGATGCCGCGGCTCGTGGACGCGAAAGCGATCCCGACGAACAGGGTCCCCGCCACGAAGACCATCGCGATATCGACCAGCTTGGCTCTGGGCCAGGATCGGTTCTCCTCGGTGTCGAACACCTCGTTCAAGGCCGCGCGCAGCCCTCCGAACATACGAGTCGAGAACCACAGGAACAGGGGCGCGGCGAGCAGTGTGAGGTGGCCGCGCCGCGCGACCAGGTCGCCGAGCGCGCGCTCGATGAAGCCGAACTGACCGGTCTCGCCACCGCTGGACTCGGGGAGGAAGCGCTCCAGCAGCTCGTGGACGTTGAGCTGGTGATTGGCGAGCTGGTATTGGGCGAGGTAGCCGACGACGGCCAGGACGAGCCCCACGAAGGGGATGGCCGTGAGCAGAACGTCGAACGCGACGGCGCTGGCGAGAAACGGAATGTTGTCTTCGTAGGCGGCCTCGAGAGTGCGCCGGACGACGCCGGTGACCGTGCGGTGCCAGCCGCCTTCAGGATTCACGCGAGCGGCTCGTCCTCCTCATCGGACGCGGGGGCGGGGGACACCGGCGGCCTGGTAGCCCGCGCGCGACGGCGGCGGGCGGCCTCGAGCCGGCGGCGCAGCTGCTCGCGTGTCGCGATCTCCGGCTCCTCCTCATCTTCATCGTCGGACTCTTCAGACGCGGCGTCCTCTTCCGCTTCCTTCAGCAGGCCGCGGACGTCGTCCACCTTTTCTTCGGCGAGCTCCTTCAAGTTGCGCAGGCCCTTGGTCACCTTGCGGCGCGTGCTTTCCCCGCCCTCGGTCGGCGCGAACACGAACCCCGCGACTGCGCCGAGGACGATGCCGAACAGAAAGGCGCCAAACCCACCGCCACGCTCGCTCATTCGCCGGCCTCCGCGTCATCCGGTGCCGACACGAGCGCGGCGCGCGGCGCGGCGTGTGACACGAGTTTCGGTTTGACGTACCGATCGGTCGCCGCGCGTGTGCCCTTCACCCGCAACTGCTCGAACAGGAATGCGAACGTCTTCTCGAGGTCGGCCCCGATGGCGGCGCGAACCTCGGCGGGAAGATCCCAGAACCGCCGCTTGAAGGGTCCGATCGCTTTCTTGCGACTCTTGTAGATGAACTGCTCCTCGGTGTCCCCCTTCTTCCACTCCTCCTTCGCTTCGCGCTTGACCCATTCGTTCACTTCGCGGCGCAGGGTGTTCGGTAGCGCGGGATGATCCATGACGATGGTCTGGAAATTCGTCGCGAGGTGGATCTCGACGGCCTCACACGCGGGGAACTGCGAGAACGCTTCCGGCGGCAGCGTGGAGGCGCCGTGCTGCACCGCGCCACCCAGCCCGTACTTCGTCCGCGCGTCGTGCGACAGCGCCTTCAGCGCTTGCAGGTCGAGCTGCACCTTCGCGATCGAGCCGTCGGGCAACACGACGCCGCCATGGCTCGTGCCGGTTTGCACGGAGATCTTCGAAATACCGGCCGAGGTCCCCAGCTTCTGCAGCGTCCGGTTGTAGCCGTCCATGAACGCCTTCAGCTCGTGCACGTCGCTGTTCTTGCCGCCGACTTCGCCGATCTCCGCACCGACGGAAACGGTGACGCCGTCCGGCTCGCGGTCCCGGATGAACTTCGTGAGCTCGGCGGCGCGCTCGTAGTTCGTCCGCTGTTGCTCGTCGAGATTTGGCTTGGAGAGATCGACGAGCGTGGACGTATCGATGTCGACGTTATAGAAGCCGGCGTGCAGCTGCTCCTCGATCAACGCGCGCAGCGCCTTGAGCTCCGCCTCGGGATCGGCCGCGTACTTCTTCGCGTTGACCTGGACATGGTCGCCCTGGATGAACAGCGGCCCCGTGAATCCCTCGCGCAGCGCCGCGGCCGTCATCACCGCGACGTACTCGGCGGGCCGCTGGTCGGTATAGGCGATCTCGCTCCGGGCGATCTCGCAGATGATCGCCCCGGCGTCGAGTCGCTTCGCCGCCCGGAAGATCGCCCGCCCGGAGTCGTAGGAGAGAATCCGGACGTTCATCGCGGGCGTGGTGAACGCCGGCACGTCGCCCCGGCCCCGCGCCATGTACAGCTCGTGAATCGAGGCGGGCCGGACGCTGGCGCGCTGCCCGATCTCCCAGATCAACCAGCGCGCCTGGGCCTTCTCGTCTTCGTTCCCGAACACGGCCTGACGCACCAATTCGTCCATCCTGGTGCTCTGCCGGACGACGGGATTGTCGAATTCCTTGAGCATGCGTCTCCTCGCGGCGGAATTTATGCCCCGGGTAGGTCGATCACCAGCCCGTCATACGCAGGCTCGATGCCGGGGGGCAGCTTCGCGGCAAGAGCCGCGTGCGTGTTCTCGTGCGTGAGATGCGTGAAGAACGTGCGCCGGGCACCGACCCGCTGTGCCGCGGCCACCGCTTCCGGCACGGACAGGTGGAGCGGATGTGGACGCGACAGCAGCGCGCTGAGCACCAGCACGTCGAGTCCCGCCAGGACGGTGACGACGTCATCGGGGATCGTCTTCACGTCCGTCAGATACGCCACCGCGCCCACGCGATAGCCGAAGACCGCGTGATCTCCGTGCGGCAAGGACAGCGGCAGGACCGGCACCCCGGCCATGGACACGGTCTTTCCCGACTCGACCACATGGGCCGTGAGCTCCGGTTTGCTCGTTCCGACCGGCACGACAATCGACGGATCGAAGATGTAGGGAAACTTCGTCGCCAGCTCCGCCATCGTGCCGCGCGAGCCATAGGCCGGCAGCATCGCGCCTTGGCGGACGGAGAGTGCGCGCAGGTCGTCGATACCGTGCACGTGGTCGGCGTGCGCGTGCGTGAACAACACCGCGTCGATGTGATCGACGCCGGCCGCGACGAGCTGCAGCCGCAGCTCGGGGGGTGTGTCGATCAGGAGCCGTTTGCCCCCGGTCTCGATCAGTGCGGCGGTCCGGGTACGCTGGTCGCGGGGGTCAACGGATGTACAGGCAGCACAGCGACAGCCGATCTGCGGCACGCCAAACGACGTGCCGGTGCCGAGAAAGATCAGCCGCACGTCACACTACCTCGACCTTGATGAGGTTGGTGCTGCCGGAGACGTCCCATGGGACGCCCGCCGTCATCACGATGCAATCACCGGGCTTCGCGTATTGCCGTTTGAGAATGAGATCGCGCACGACGGTCAGCATGGCATCGTAGCCGGGCACGTGATCCACGACGATCGGCGTCACACCCCACACCAGGGCGAGCTGCCGGTAGGTCGGCGCCTCGGTCGTGACGGCGAGAATCGGGACCGGTGGCCGCAGCGCGGCGACTTTGCGCGCCGTGAATCCGCCCTTCGTGAGCGTGACGATGAGCGGTGTTTTGAGCATGCGCGCCACCGCGTACGTCCCCCACGCGATCGCATCTTCCGTGTGTACGCTTCCGGTCTCCCTGCGCCGCTCTTCACGCCGCGCCGGGTGGCGTTCCATTTCACGGATGATCCGGTCCATGGCACGCACCGCTTCCACCGGGTACTGGCCCACAGCGGTCTCCGCCGACAGCATCACCGCGTCGGTGCCGTCGAGAATCGCGTTGGCGACGTCGGAGGCTTCGGCGCGCGTGGGGCGCGGGTTGTGCACCATCGACTCGAGCATCTGGGTCGCGGTGATCACCGGTTTGCCCTGGTGATTCGCCTCGCTGATGAGCCGCTTCTGCACCAGCGGCACCTGCTCGAACGGCAGCTCGACACCGAGGTCACCGCGCGCGACCATGACGGCATCGGATACCGCCACGATCCTTTCGAGATTGTCGAGTGCGGTGGCCTTCTCGATTTTCGCCACGAGTTTGGTGGCGGCGCCGCGAACCAGTCCCCGCAGCTCCTCGATGTCCTCCGGACGACGCACGAACGACAGCGCGAGATAGTCCACACCGATCTTGAGGGCGTCCTGGACGTCCTCGCGGTCCTTCTCGGTGAGCGCGGGCGCGGAGACCTGCACGCCCGGGAGGTTCATGCCCTTATGGGCCGTCAGAATGCCGCCATCGATCACGCGGGCGTGCACGCGCGGCGGCTTAACGGCGGTGACTTCCACGGAGAGGAGCCCGTCGTTCAGCAGGATTCGCGCGCCGACCCGGGCGTCGTTGGCGAGGCCGTCGTAGGTGGTCGGCAGCTCGTCGCCCCGGGCGGTCTCTTCGGGAGCGAACACGACCTCCTGCCCCGGCTTCAGCTCGCGCGGCGCGGGCAGGTGTCCGACCCGAATGCGAGGCCCCTGGAGGTCCAGCAGCACGGCGACCGGCGAGTCGATCCGCGCCGCGACCCGACGGGCGGCGTCGATCCACTCGGCGCGCATCACCGGCGTCCCATGCGAGGCATTGATGCGCAGCACGTTCGCACCGGCCTGGAGGAGGGCAGCGATCGTGGACTCGTTACCGGTAGCGGGGCCCAGGGTCGCCACGATCTTGGTGCGGCGGATCTGCGGGACGCCGTTCGTTCGGTTATCCACAAATGCACGCGGCGTTGGAGATGTGGAAAACTAGGCAGACTGAAACAGGCCGCCGAAGCGCTAGAACAAGTGACAGTGCGCCCACGAACATCGAAGTGAATACGTTGAATTGACTACGTCTAGTGAAAAACGTTGAAGTACTAGGTGAAGCGACACCGTGCCCCAGCAGGGGGACGGTGCGCTGCATAAAGATTCGCACATCTGTATACGCACTCAGCGGACCACCTCGAGCGACTTCTGTTCCAGCCGCGACTTCAACTCCTGCAGCACGTGGATGGTCCGCGCCATGGCCGAGGCCGGCATTCCCTCGATCGTGCGGGCGGCGAGGCGCCGCTCGAGCTGTCCGGCGCGCAGCAGCACCTCCAGCCCGTGCCGGCTAATGGTCACGCGCACACCGCGGTCGTCGTCTGGGTCGGTCGTGGTCTCGACAAAGCCCTTCGCCTCGAGCCGCTGGATGAAGGTGGTCGCCGCGGCGCGCGACACACCCAATTCGCTGGCGACGTCGCTCGGCCGGGCGCCATCAGGGCCGCCCAGGTCGACGGCCTGCATGACGGCGTGCGCCCGCTGCGACAGCCCAAACGCCTTGTACGCGCGATTCCCTGCCCGCTCGATGGCCTGCCGCGCCGCGATCACGGCGTCAGTGAGCTGCAGGGCCAGTTCGGAGCGATCGGGCATCGCGGTCGGCTAGCGCTCGTTAGTTGTTAACATGTTGATAGTTAACATACTAAATATTTTCACGCCCGCAAGCATCGCGGTTTTTAGGGAAGTCTCAGCAGGTTTCGGACCAGTCCACCTTCGCGTCCGTCTTGCACCGGAGGCATTTCAGCGAGTCGGGTTTACCACTGAAATCCTGACGCTCCTGGCACTGGGGACAGACGGCGTACGTGGTGGTGACCTCCTCCCCTTCCCTGCCGCCCAGGGTAGGGCGGAGCAGGCCGGTCCGGACGACGATGCTCCAGTGGTCGGGCGCCGTCTCGCGTACCGCGACGTCGATGCGGCTGACGCGCACCGGTTTCTTGCGCACTTCGATGACCACTTTGCCGTCGTCGGTTTCATCGACGATCGGATACCACGCCCCGCGCCGCAGAACGTCGGCGACGTTGTCTAGGCATCGCGCCCAGCCGCGGGGAGAGGGAGCCATGAGCGGGGGCCAATGTAGCACATCCTGCTAGATTTCGTTATGCGCACGATCGCAACGATCACTCGACTGCAGATTCAACGCGACTCGCTCAAGACGGGCGAGAAGCCCACCCGGACCTACGACCCCACGCCCCTGCTCGCCGTGCCCGCGTTGCACGTCTCACCCGACGGCGCACTCGGCGCGAGTCCCGGCGGCATGTGGGTCGTCGACGTCCACCATCGGTCGCACCCCGTTACCAAAAACGAGGACGGGGTGCACGGCATCTCGCTCGGCTTCACGTCGCATTACGACGCGATGCGCGAGCACTTCGGCGACCGCGTGGTGATGGGATGCGCGGGCGAGAACATCATCGCGACCAGCGATCGGCAATTCAGTTACGACGACCTCGCGGCCGGCGTGGCGATTCTGTCCCCCGAAGGGAAAGAACGTGTGCGGCTGAAAGTGCTCGAGGTCGCCCATCCATGCAGACCATTCACCGGATGGGCACTCGGAAAACAGGTCGAGCCCGAAGAGCTAAAAAGGCATCTTCAGTTTCTCGACAATGGGATGAGAGGGTTCTACTGCGTGGGTGAGGGGGTGGGCACTGTTTCCCTGGGTGATCAGATCGCAATCCTCTAGGCCAGGCAGGTCCCCGCTTTTGCTCTTAAGAGAGCTCGTCCCATGCCATGCCCGCCGACTTGTGACAGCGATCGCAGGTCATGTCATTGGTCCGGGCTTCGATGCCCTGCCGATGTCTGCATGCCGGACAGACGGCGTACGTGAGTGGGAAAATTCGACCGAGCCGCTCGATGACGCGCGGCTCACAGCGGACGATCGTCCACCGCTCCGGCGGATGATAACGGATCTCGAGGAAGCGACGGTCGACTGGCACGTTGTGCCGATTGACGTCGAGCACCACGATGTTGCTCGAGGAGATGCGAACGACGGGGTACCACGCGCCACGCCGCAGTGTGTGCGCGCCCGCAGGACCGACGCGAGCCCAACCCTTCACCTGCAACCGCGTTGGCGTGACCATTCGGTTGGCGCTTTCCATGGCCTCTAGACTACCCTCATCGTCAAGGGACCGTCGTGACTGGAGTCACAGGGGCCGCGGTCGCGCCAGGGTTCACCCACACTCGGAGAACCCGCAGACGTGACATTTAGCACATCCCTCGATAAAGGCCAACTGCGAGCCGCAATCGGGGCACGCCCCAATGAAATCCTGCTCGGGTCCACGCGCGGCCCGCAGGGCAGCATCGCCCGCGGCCCCCCGCACGACCTCCGCCTGCGCCGGGGCGGTCGTGCCGGAGCTCTCCAGCAGATCCTGCTGGACGCCCTGCTTCTCCTGCATCCACTTCTCGATGGCGATGCCGATCGCGTCGGGGACGGACATCACCTTGTTCGGACCGAGGCCCACGGCGCGGTCGGATGAGATGCCGCGCAGCTGGCGGTAGATCTCGAGCAACGGCACCCCTGAGCGCAGCGCGAGCGAGATGAGCCGCCCAATCGCCTCGACATCCGCCATCAGTGCTCCGCCCGCCTTGCCGAGCGACATGAAGACTTCGAACGGCTGACCCTTGTCGTCTTCGGTGATCGTCACGTACATCGTGCCGAGCGGCGACTCGATGCGGCGCGTCGAGCCCTTGAGCAGGTCCGGGCGGGAGCGCTTGGCGCGACGCTGCAGGTTCTCCGCCTCGACGTCGTGGAGCCGCTCCTTCGTCAAATGCAGCTCGGTGTCCAGCTCCGCGATGCGGCCGAGCGCTTCGACCAGGGCGTCCTTCCCTGCCCCTTCCTGCACTTTCTTCGCGGTCGAGCCGGTCGACAGCACCTGGTTCTCGCGCGCGCCGTCGCGATATACCGTCACGCCCTTGCAGCCGAGCTGGTAGGCGTAGCGATAGATCTGCTCGACGTCCTCCTCGGTGGCCTCGTTCGGGAAATTGCTCGTCTTGGAGATCGCCGAGTCGGTGAACTCCTGGAACGCGGCCTGCATCTGGATGTGCCACTTGGGCGTTACGTCGTGCGCCGTCACAAAGACGCGCTGCCACTTCTCCGGCACCGTGTCGAAGTGGATGCGACCCGCCTCGGCGATCTGCTTCATCAGGTCTTCGGAATACCAGCCCTCGCGCTTGGCGATCGCCACGAAGTCTTCGTTGACGTCGGGCATCAGCACGCCGGCCTGATTGCGCATGAACGCAACGGCGAACAGCGGCTCGATCCCCGAGGAGCACCCGGCGATGATCGAGATCGTGCCGGTCGGCGCGACGGTCGTGAGATTGCAGTTGCGGAGCTTCCGCATCGGGCGGATGCGCTCACCGCGCGCGTTCCGCGCGCAAGTCGCGTCCGGCCCCCAGATCGACCGCTCCCACTCGGCGAACGTGCCACGCTGCTCGGCCAGCTTCTCGGACGCGACCTTCGACTCTTCGTCGATGAACTCCATCATCCTGCGGCCGAGCGCAACGCCTTCATCGGAGTTGTATGGGATGCCGAGCCGTACGAGCAGATCGGCCCAGCCCATGATCCCGAGGCCGATGCGGCGGATGCGCTTGGCCAAATCGTCGATCTCGCCGAGCGGGTACTTGTTCGCGTCGATGACATTGTCGAGGAAGTGGGTGCACAGATGCACCGCCGTGCGCAGCCCGTCCCAATCCACCTCCCCATTCTTGATGAACAGGCCGACGTTGATCGAGCCGAGGTTGCACACGTCGTAGGGGAGCAACGGCTGCTCGCCGCAGGGGTTCGTCGCCTCGTAGCTGCCGAGGTGCGGCACCGGGTTGTAGTGGTTCGCGCGATCGATGAAGAACACGCCGGGCTCTCCTGTCTTCCAGGCGCCGTGCACGATCTGCTTGAAGACGTCGCGGGCGTCGAGCTGGCCGACCACCTTGCCGGTGCGGGGGTGGATCAGGTCGTAGGACTGCCCCGCCTCGAGCGCGAGCATGAAGGCATCCGTGATCGCGACCGAAATGTTGAAGTTCGTGACCTGAGTCAGGTCGTCCTTGCAGTGGATGAAGTCCAGAATGTCGGGATGATCCACCCGCAGGATGCCCATGTTGGCGCCACGCCGCGTGCCACCTTGCTTCACCACGTCCGTCGAGGCGTCGTACAGCTTCATGAACGAGACGGGCCCGGAGGCGACACCCATCGTCGAGCGGACCACGTCGTTCTTGGGGCGCAGGCGGGAGAAGGAGAACCCCGTCCCGCCGCCGGACTGATGCACGAGCGCCATCGCCCGCAGCGTGTCGTAGATGCCCGACCGGCCGTTGGAGAGCGCGTCTTCCACCGGGAGCACGAAGCAGGCCGACAGCTGGCCGAGGGGACGGCCCGCGTTCATCAGGGTGGGAGAGTTCGGCATCCACACCCGTGTCGCCATGAGCTCGAAGAACGTCTCCGCGAGGCCTTCTACGGCCTTCGCCGACGCGCCATACGTCCGGTCGGGAGCCGCGATGGTCCGCGCCACCCGCCAAAACAGGTCCTCCGGACACTCCACGGGCTTTCCGTGGTCGTCCTTCACGAGATACCGGCGTTCGAGGACGGTGAGCGCGTTGGCGTTCAGGTCGAGACGATGGCGGGCTTCAGATGCGGTCATGCGAATCTCATGGTGGAGCGAGGTGAATTCCGGAAGTTAATCGAACGTGGAGGCCCAAGGTAGATGTCTGTGTGGAGCCGGGCAAGACTGAGGACTTGTGCTTGTCGTGTCTCGCACTCCGAGTATTAACATCACAAAGTTGCTCTCTCGATTGGAAACGTCCCACGACGGTGTCGCTCGGCCTCCGCGACGTAATGCTCCCACGTTCCTTTGATCCGCGCGCGCAGACCGTCGTCGACGTGACGCACGACACGCGCGGGCACTCCCATCACCAGCGAGCCGGGTGGTACCTGCATCCCCTCCGGCACGACAGCCCCTGCGGCGATCACACTCCCGGTGCCAACCCGCACGTCGTTCAGCAGGATGCTTCCCATCCCGATGAGGCAGTCGTCCTCCACCACACAGGCGTGGAGAATGACGCGATGCCCGACGCCGACCCGCGCGCCGATCAGGGTCGGCTTCCCCTCGTCCACGTGCACGACCGTCGCGTCCTGGAGGTTGGTCGCCTCGCCGATCACGATGGGGGCCATATCGCCCCGCAGCACGGCTTGATACCAGACGCTCGAGCGCGGCCCCAGCGTCACGTCGCCGAGCACGACGGCAGTCGGCGCGATGAAGGCGGTGGGATGGATTTTGGACGTGTGGATTACTGCCGCACCGGCTGGAATCGCCACTGCACCCACGCTTCGGTCGGCTCCCCGTTCTTCTGAGCCGGATTCCAGCGCAGGTTCTTCGCCATGTCGAGCGCTTCGTTGTTGAAGGTGTCGACATTGGAGGGCACGAACACCCGGGCCTCCAGCGTCGTGCCGTCGCGCGAGACGCGAATGAGCAGGATTGCCTGGCGGGGGAAAATGGGCGCGTCCTGGGCGACCGGAATGACGGTGGTGGATAGCGGTACCGGCCGCGTATCGAAGCAGAGGTTGTCCTGATTGTAGG
>DASWEL010000095.1:0-3926 GCA_036394755.1 Gemmatimonadales bacterium
GGTTCAGATCCTTGAACTCCAGCCCGTCTTGGCGCAGCACGGGCGTCTGCACCAGGAGCAGGAACACGGCGAACGCATGCACGCGGCTATGTCCTCGGCGCCGCGGGTTTGGCCGCGTAGATGAACTCGTAGTACTCGCGCATGGCCAGACCGGCCGCCGCCTCCTCGTCCACGATCACGATGGCATCGCGGTGCAGCTGGAGCGCACTCGCCGTCACCATGCTGGTCACCGGGCCTTCCACCGCTTGCGCAACCGCCTTCGCTTTGGTTTTTCCACTCGCCACCAGCAGCAGCTTGCGCGCATCGAGGATCGTGCCGACGCCCATCGTGATGGCATACACGGGCACGTCCTCTCGGGCGTCGAAGAAGCGCGCGTTGTCATCGATGGTCTGCTTGGACAGCGTCTTGAGCCGGGTGCGCGAGCTCAGGGAGCTCGTCGGCTCGTTGAAGGCGATGTGACCGTCGGAGCCGATGCCGAGGATCTGCACGTCGATCCCGCCGCATTCCGCGATGCGCCCCTCGTACCATTGGCAGAAGGCCGGGTAATTGCTGGTGGTGCCCGAGGGAATGTTGATGTTGTGCCGCGGGATGTTCACCTGTCGGAAGAAGTGCTCATCCATGAAGTGGTGATAGCTCTGCGGATGATTCGCGGGCAGGCCGACGTATTCGTCGAGGTTGAACGTCGTCACGCGAGAGAAGTCGACCTGCCCCGCCCGGTGCAGGCGCACCAGCTCCTGATACAGGCCGAGCGGCGTGGACCCGGTCGCCATACCGAGTACGGCATTCGGCTTGGTGTTGAGCACGTCGACGACGAGCTGCGCCGCCACCTTGCTCATTTGCTGGTAGTCGCGCTGGATGATGACTTCCACGCTTCAGCCCTCCCCTACCCACCGACGCGACCGCTCGAGCGCTTTGCGCCATCCGGCGTCGAGCTGCTTACGCTGCGGGGGTTTCATGCCGGGCGTGAAGCGGCGATCCACCTGCCACTGCACCGCGATCTGTTTCTGGTCTTTCCAGTAGCCTACAGCCAATCCCGCGAGGTAGGCCGCGCCCAACGCCGTGGTCTCGGTGACCTTGGGCCGCACCACCGGCACGCCCAGCAGGTGCGACTGAAACTGCATCAGCAAATTGTTCGCCGACGCGCCGCCGTCCACGCGCAGCTCCTTCAGCTTGATTTTAGCATCGGCTTCCATGGCCCGCAGCACGTCCGCGACCTGAAACGCGATGCCCTCCAACGCGGCGCGCGCCACATGCGCCGCGGTCGTGCCGCGCGTGACGCCCGCGAGCAAGCCGCGCGCGTAGGGATCCCAGTGCGGCGCCCCCAGCCCGGCGAATGCGGGGACCAGATACACACCGCCCGTGTCTTCCACCTGCGCGGCCAAGGCTTCGACCTCGGACGACGAGGCGATGATGCCGAGGCCGTCGCGCAGCCACTGCACCACCGCACCCGCGATGAAAATGCTGCCCTCCAGCGCGTACTCGGTCCGGTTGCCGATGCGCCACGCCACCGTCGTCAGGAGATTGTTCTTGGAGGTTATTGGCTTCGTGCCGGTGTTCATGAGCATGAAGCACCCGGTCCCGTAGGTGTTCTTCACCATGCCAGGCTGGGTACACGCCTGGCCGAACAGCGCGGCCTGCTGGTCGCCCGCGATGCCCGCGATCGACACCGCCTTGCCCCCCGCGAGCAGCGTCGTGTCGCCGTACACTTCGCTGGATGAGCCGACCGCCGGCAGCACCGAGTGCGGCACGCCGAACAGCTTCAACAGCTCATCGTCCCAATCGCCGGTGCGGAGATTGAAGAGCATGGTACGTGACGCATTGCTCGGATCGGTCACGTGCACCCGCCCGCCCGTGAGGTTCCACACCAGCCATGAGTCCACCGTGCCGAACGCCAGTTTGCCGGCCTTCGCCTTGGCCTGCGCTCCCGGGACGTTGCGCAGAATCCATTCGAGTTTCGTGCCGGAGAAATAGGCGTCCACCACGAGGCCGGTCTTGCGCTTGATCATCGGCGCCAACCCGCGGGCCTTCAGCTGATCGCAGCGGGCGGCCGTGCGGCGATCCTGCCACACGATGGCGTGATGCACCGGCTCGCCCGTGTCGCGGTCCCAGACCACGGTGGTCTCACGCTGATTCGTGATCCCGATAGCGGCGATGTCGGCGGCCGTCAGCCCGGCCTTGCCGAGTGCTTCTGTGGCGGTATGCAGCTGGGTGGCCCAGATCTCGGTCGCGTCGTGCTCCACCCAGCCGGGCGTGGGAAAAATCTGGCGGAATTCCTTCTGGGCCAACGCCACGACGCTGCCGCTATGGTCGAACACCATGGCGCGCGAGCTGGTCGTGCCCTGGTCCAGGGCCAGGATGTATTTCACGCCGGCCACCATGTCTTGTACACGAGCCCCGCGATCAGGCCGCCGATGATCGGTCCGGCCACCGGAATCCACGCATAGCCCCAGTCCGAGCTTCCCTTGCCGGCTATGGGCAGGAGCGCGTGGGCGATTCGCGGACCCAGGTCACGAGCGGGATTGATCGCGTAGCCGGTTGGCCCGCCCAACGAAAGACCGATGGCCCACACCAGGATGCCGACCAGGAATGGACCGAATCCCGCGTCCCATCCATGTACCGGGTTGAGATTCTTCGGTGTCAGGATCGCCAGCACGCCGAGCACCAGCACGAAGGTTCCGATGACCTCGGTCAGGAGGTTCGCGGCCGGGTTGCGGATGGCAGGGCCGGTGCAAAACACGGCCAGCTTTCCTGTCTGGCTTTCGGTCACGGGCCAGTGCGGCAGGTAGGCGAGCCACACGATCGTGGCGCCGAGAAACGCGCCGAGCATTTGGGCGGCGATGTAGGCGGGCACGGAGGCCCAGGCGAACTTGCCGATGGAGGCGAGGCCGATGGTCACGGCGGGGTTCAAATGCGCGCCGCTGAAGGCACCTACGGCATACACCGCGATCGCCACGCCGAACCCCCAACCCGCGGTGATGACGATCCACCCGGAGTTCTGGCCTTTGGTCTTGTTGAGCACGACGTTGGCGACCACGCCATCGCCCAGGATGATCAACAGCATGGTGCCGAGCACTTCTGCAAGGAAAGGTGTCATGGGCTTGAGTGAGGAAGCGGCGAAGCTATCAGCGCGGTAGGACCTTGTCTACACCGACCGTCAAAGCCTGAACAAATAGCTCACCTTCAGGAAGAAGGCGTCGTCAGTCCGCCGGAGGCCCCGGAACTCGAAGGCCTCTTCGTCTGTCATGTTGCTGCCATACCCGGCGAACACGACCGTCCCCGGCACGGGTTGATAGCTGAGCAGCAGGTCGGCGTGGAAGAGATTGCTGCGCGACGCAGCCGCGCGCGTCAGGCTATCCGGCCCCTGGATGTATATCGGCGCGCCGGTCCGCGAGTCGTCGCGCAGCGAGTCCGTCTTCTCCTGGATGTACTGGCCCACCAACCGAACGAACAGCGGCCGCGAGACCTGGTACTCGATTTTGGCCCGGAGCACGCGACCGACATTCACCAGGCTCCCGTCGGTGCGACGATTCACCTGCTGCCAGAAATAGCTGACGCTGTTGCGCAGCCGCTCCGTGGGGCGATAGGACAGATCGGCGCTCAAGAGCAGTAAATCGCCCGAGGCCCACTCGAAGAAGTTCTCATCGTGGCCTTGCAGGAAATACCCGCTGCCACTGAAGTGCTTCCACTGCGGCGTCCCGATCTGGACGATGTACTCGCCATTCGTGATGGTCGGCTGTCCCGTGAACCGGGCCGCCGTGTCGGGGCCGAGACGGTAGGCCGCATAGAGGGCGGAATCGTAGCCGAACGACTCCACGAAATATCCCGCGCCCACGTTCCAGCCGCCGCGTAGCGTCGCGTTGCCGTTGAAGTGCAGCTTCTTGTCCTGCGGGTGCCGCCCGTGGATGAAGTTCTGATACTGCCAGATG
>DASWEL010000096.1:0-4215 GCA_036394755.1 Gemmatimonadales bacterium
TCGGGTGGCGCAGATCCTGAAGGTTCGGCCCAACCAGCTTGTGCTTCAGCCGGCCGAGGAGAGCCTCTACCACGGAGAGCTCACTCTCGACCAAATTCTGTTCATGCGTCCCGTGCCGGGTTGGAGCCGCTATCGCACGCCCATCGACGGGCTCTATCTGTGCGGCTCGGGCACGCATCCAGGCGGCGGGATTCCGGGGGCCGCCGGGCGCAACGCAGCGCGCGAGATGCTATGAGCTTCCTCAAGACCGTCGAGAGCTATCGCCAGGGCGCCCGCACGCTGCCGGGCCGGTACTACACGGCACCGGAGGTGTTTGCCGGCGAGCAGGACAAGATCTTCGGGCGCAACTGGATTTGCATCGGCCGCGATGCGACGCTCGCGGCGCCGGGCGATTACTTCGTCGCGCAGGTCGGCGGCGAGAGCATCATCGTGTTGCGCGATCAGTCCGGTGAGCGTCACGCGTACTACAACGTCTGTCGCCATCGCGGCACGCGGCTCTGCGAAGCGCCCCAAGGCCGGCTCTCCGAGACGATCCAGTGCCCGTACCACGCCTGGACGTACGCGCTCGATGGCCGCCTGATCGGCGCGCCGCACATGCATGAAGTCGAGGGGTTCGACAAGAAGGCGTACCCGCTTCACACCGTCGCGCTCGCCGAGTGGCAAGGGTTTCTGTTCGTGAATCTCGATCCTCACGCGACGCCCGCCGCGAACTGGTTCGCGCCGCTCGAGGGGCGATTCTCGCGCTACAACCTGCCGCTGCTTCAGACGGTGCGGCGCATCGAGTACGACGTGAAGGCGAACTGGAAACTGATCCTGCAGAACTACAACGAATGCCTGCATTGCCCGACGATTCACCCGGAGTTGTCGACCAAGCTGCCCTACACCAGCGGCGCGAACGACCTGATCGATGGCCCGTTCCTCGGCGGCTATATGGAGATCAAAGCGCCGAACGAGAGCGCCACGATGACCGGCCGGGCGTGTGCGTTGCCGCTCGGCACGCTGCCCGCCGACGATCAGCGCCGCGCGTTCTACTACGCGCTGTTCCCAACGATGATGCTGAGCCTGCATCCGGACTACGCGGTCTTCTACACGGTGTGGCCGGTAGCCCCCATGCAATCGCGGGTGGTTTGTGAGTGGATGGTGCACCCCGACGCGCCTGCCGCCGCCGGCTACAACATCCAGGACGCCGAGGAATTCTGGGATCGCACCAACCGGCAGGATTGGCACATCTGCGAGCAGAGCCAGCTCGGCATTACCTCGCGGGTGTACGCGCCGGGACCCTACTCGCCGCGCGAGAGCATTCCCGCGGCGTGGGACAGGATGTACCTGAGGGCATTTGAAGGACGTTGAAGCGATACTGAAGGAAGTCGCGGAACGCCTCGAGGACAACTACCCATACGGCGATCCGCTGTACGCGGGCCAGATGCTCAAGCCACCGCACGAGGTGGCGCGCCGCGCGTACGAGATGGCCCTCAAGATCAATCCGAACAACCACGCGCTCGACGGCGGCCGCGCGAGCTCGGCGATGGAAAAAGAGGCGGTCGCGGCCCTCGCGCGCATGATAGGGTGGGACACACACCTCGGCCACCTGTGCAGCGGCGGCACGATGGCGAACCTCGAGTCGCTGTGGATCGCCGGCCAGCTGCATCCCGGTAAGACGATCCTCGCCTCGACGCAGGCGCATTACACGCATCAGCGGATCGCCGGCGTGCTCGGCCTGCCGTTCGAGACGATCCCCTGTGACGGGAACGGACGCATGGACGCCCAGGTGCTCGAGCGCCGGCTCGCCGCCGGCGGCGTCGGCACCGTGGTCGCCACGATGGGCACCACCGCCACCGGCGCGGTCGATCCGCTCGCGGCCATCGTTGGTCTCGGCCGCCGTTTCGATTTCCGGATTCACGCCGACGCCGCCTACGGCGGTTACTTCATTCTCGCGGACAATCTGTCCGAGGACACCAAGGTCGCGTTCGCGTGCATGCGCGAAGCCGCGTCGATCGTCATCGATCCCCACAAGCACGGACTGCAGCCGTACGGCTGCGGCTGCGTGATCTTCCACGATCCCTCGGTCGGCCGCCTGTATCGCCACGATTCGCCGTACACCTACTTCACGTCTACCGACCTGCATCTCGGCGAGATCAGCCTCGAGTGCTCGCGCCCCGGTGCCGCTGCCGTCGCGCTGTGGGCGACGCAGCGGCTGTTTCCGCTCGAGCCCGGCGGTCAGTTCGCGAAAGGATTGGAGAGCGGCCGCGCGGCCGCGTTGGAGCTCTACGACCGACATCGCCGCGACAGGCGGTTCGTCACCGGGACGGCACCGGCGCTCGACATTCTCGTGTGGGCGCCGCGTGCGAAGCGCGTGAGCGACGCCTCTACGCTTTCACAGCGCGTGTTTGACGAGGCGGCGCGGCGCCAGCTCCATCTCGCGCTCGTGACGCTGCCGGTCCACCTGATCGACGTGCAGGACATGCAGCGTGACCGCGATACGATCGTCTGCCTGCGCTCGGTCCTGATGAAGCCGGAGCACCACACGTGGGTCGACCGGATCTGGTCGATTCTGGACGACGCAACGACGGCAGCCGGGGTGAAGCGCTAGTCGACGAATCCGCTCGACAGCCGGACGATCAGATTCCGTCCCGGATCGAACGCGAACTCCTTGTAGCGGCTCAGGAAACTTTTGTAGCGCTGGTTCAGCGCGTTGCGCAGTGAGATGTCGAGCCGCATCCCCCGGCCGAACAGCCGCACGTCCGTCCCGCCGCCGAGATGGAGCAGCGCGTACCCGGCCGTCGGAATGTCGAGCGGATTGAGCCGCTTGGGACGGGCGTAGGCATCGACATCGACGCTGAACCGATCCCGCCAACCGAACCCCACCGCCGCGCGCACGGGCGGCAGCAGCGGCAACGGCTCGTGTGACGTGAGGTTGGTGCCGCGCACCGCTTCCACGCGACTGCGCGCCACCAGTCCCGAACCGATCTCTGCTTCGAGCACCGCTTCGCCGCCGAGCATCTCCGCTTCCGCCTGGCCGTACTGATAGACGGGCAGCGAATCGATCACCAGGGCGGTCGGCGTGATGTAGATGTAGTGAGACATCCGGTTGTGGTAGGCGGCCAACTCGACCCGAGCACGCCGCCCGCTCCAGCGCACGCCGAGGTCCACGCCGCGGCTCGCCTCCGGCTTCATCGTCGAATCGCCCAGCTCGTAGCGCGCCTCGCCGATGTGCGGGCCGTTCGCAAACAGCTCGAACAGCGTGGGCGCCCGCCAGGCGCGTCCTACGTTCAGGCTCAGCGACAGTCCTCCGCCCGGCTTGGGCCTGAACACGACACCTGCGTTGCCGGACCACGCCTGGGAGTTTCGGTCTTGCCCGACGACGCCGAGGGAGTCATCGCGGTCGGCGTGGAGGCGGCGCGCGTCGGCACGCAAACCCGCGAGCACCGTCCAGCGCCCCGACCCCGGGGTCCACTGCTCGAACGCAAACGCGGCGCCGGAGAGCACGCTCGCGTTGGGTACGATCGGCTCGCGTCCGCTCGCGTCATTGTGCTGGCCCACCGTCGTGATGCCGAAGGTGGTGCCCCCATGATGCAGCAGCACGTCGAGCGAGCCAGTTTGCAGCAGCAGATTGAACGGTTCCGATTCCGTTCCGGTGGAGTCATCCGCGATTTCGATCAGCGAGTGCCGTTGCACCTGAGCCTTGCCTTCGAGCCGCCAGCTTCCCCACGGCCGCTGGCCCGTGATCTGGAGGCGCTCGTCTCCGGCTTTTCGCTCAGGACCACCAGTCTCCCCGGGCGGTGCGTTCGCCTCGAGCAGCTTGAACTCGCCGCCGTAGTGGACCACACGAACCGCCAGAGCACTCCCCGACGGCCAGCGCCAACCGGCTGTCGCTTCTCCGTTGAACGCGCCGAAGCCGGTATTGTCCAGCTCGCCCGCGGGCGTGTGCAAATTGCTGGCATGCCGGCCGATCGCGGCGACGCGCCAGCCCAGGTTGTTGCGCGCGCCTTCGACTTGTACACCCGGGGCGATCTCGATGTTGTTGCTCGCCGCCGAGAGCGTGAATCCGGTGCGGATGAACCCGGGCCCGCCCGCGGCATCGGGCAGCGCCTCGGGGATGACGTTGATCACTCCCCCGAGGGCATCGGAGCCGTACAGCACGCTCGCGGGCCCGCGAATCAACTCGACGCGGCGCACGAACGCCGTCTCGACCGACGGGCCGTCCTCGTCGCTCCA
>DASWEL010000097.1:0-7329 GCA_036394755.1 Gemmatimonadales bacterium
AATGAAGTTCAGGTCGCTGACGGCCTGCGCCTTGCTTCCCGTGGCCCCGAACCAGTTCGCCTCGGCACGGAGGAGGAATAGCTCTTCGTTCCGGATCATCGGGATCGCGGAGTTCGGGGTCGGGTAGCGGATCCAAGCCAGTGCCGACTTGAGGCACGCGAGCGAAAACGTGTCCGGGACCGTAGCGGTGGCGCTCTTCCGATCCGTCACCTTCGCGAGGAAGCGCCGGTCGGGCAGGGAGCTGATGTTCTGTACCTCCGCACTGTCCTTGACCATACGATGGGCGAGCTGGATCGCAGACGCCGGATCCTGCGACAACCCGTTCGTGACATCCTGGTTTCCCGTGCTGTACGAATGGTAGACGCCCATGTCGAGGGGGGCGGCCGGGTCGATGAACGATGCCGCAAGGTTTGTGAGCAC
This sequence comes from Gemmatimonadales bacterium, assembly GCA_036394755.1. Classification (GTDB taxonomy): domain Bacteria; phylum Gemmatimonadota; class Gemmatimonadetes; order Gemmatimonadales; family GWC2-71-9; genus 20CM-2-65-7. The sequence goes on from DASWEL010000097.1 coordinate 421, forward strand.
CGTGTCCCAGCACGCGGTGCACGCTACGCCCGGCGCGGAGGGACTCGCGCGGTATGCCTGCACCCGCGCCGCCAGCGCCCGGTTGACCTTGAGGAACGTGGCGGGGGTGTTGAAGCCCACGAACCCAGGGCCGGGATCGAAGGAGAATGCGGTCGCCGCTTGGAGCTCCGTCTTGGCCGAATCGAGCAGCGAGAGAACGTACTTATAGGCCGAATCGTTGGACACGAACGGCGCGAGCGGCTGGCTGACCGACCGGTTCACGTCGACGGGGATCGAGTCTTGCGTGTGTGAATTCAGGACCATCAGGAAGGCCACGGATTGCATCGTGTGCACGAATCCGCGGGCAGCCGCCTGCTGTCCGGCGGGGATCTGGGCCGACCCGATGACGTTGAGAATCGCGTAGCCGCTCTGGATCGCGCGGAATTCCGCCGCCCACTGCCCGCCGCCGAACGCGTCGTTGCTCGGATCGAGCGGCCCTGCAAGCAGCTCCGTTGTGAAGCGGGGGTCGGCGGTGTCCAGGCGGTAGCTCTCACGTCCGAGGATCCCGTTATTGAGCACCCAGCGCGTGACATCCACGCGGAGCGCAACGAGCAGCCCGAGGGCGGCCGATTTGACCTGGTCCGGCGTCGCGTTCGATCCGATGGGTGGGGGACTGTTGGGGTTGACCAGATCGAAGTTGCACGCCCCGACCGCGAGCGCGCCCACCAGCGTGAGCGCGACGATGGCTTTCCTCATAGTGGGACTCCCTGTTCCGTGCGCGCTCATGGTCAGAACCCCAGGTCGATCGAGAAGAAGAAGCTGCGGCTTGGCGGGAACGGTGCCACGTCGATGTTCCGCGCGATGGCCTGGTTGCCGAAGTTCGACACCTCAGGGTCGAGCCCCTTGTACGGCGAGAACCGCAGCAGGTTGCGGCCGCTGAGCGAGATGCGCGCCGTCCGCATCCCGAAGTGCCGCGGGATGTCGGGCGGCAGATCGTAGCCCAGGTTCAGCTCGCGCAGCTTCAGGTACGAGGCGTTCTGGATGTACACCTTGGTCTGCCCGCCGGCCCAGTCGCCGATCCGTTTGTTCCCTGCCGGAACCTGGTCGACGGAGTTGCCGAAGGCGTCGAACAGGAGCTGGGTCAGGTTGATAATGTCCCCACCATGCTTCCAGTCCCACAGAAAGCCCAAACTGAACCGTTTGTAGTTCAAGTCACTCGAAAACGACATCTGGAACTTGGGATTTGCATCGCCGTCCACGCCGTCCAGTCCGACGATCTGGGTCGCGGACTTGCCCTTCTCGATCCGGAACGCGCCCAGCGATAGCCCGAACCCAGCTGTGTTGAACGCGGGAACGGGTAGCTCCAGGATCTTGCTGCGGTTCATGTAGAAGGTCGACCGTAGAATCCAGCTGACGTCGGCCGTACGGACGGGCGACACCGCGAGCGCGGCCTCGATGCCGCGGTTGCGAAGCTTGCCGCCGTTGAGGATGCGCTGCCGATACCCCGTCGATGGCGCCACGGACTGGAGCAGCAGCAGATCGGTCACGTTCTTCTGATACAGCGTGACGCCCAGCGTGGCGAACTGGTTGCCGAAGGTCGCGTCGAACCCGGCTTCGATCTCGGTGTTCCGCTCCGGCTTGATCGAATCGAGCCCGAGCGTCAGGGCGCGGAACTGGCCGACCTGGCCGCCGAGCGCGCCCGTACTGTCGAGGACGAAGCGGACGCCGTACAGCGGCGGGTTACCGGTCTGGCCCCAGGCGGCGCGCACCTTCAACTCGTCCAACCCGCCGATGGGTTGCACGAACCGGTAGGACGCGGCGGCCTTCGGGAACAGGTAGTACTTGCTGGGATCGCCGTTCACACTCGAGCGGTCGGCGCGGATCCCCGCGGTCAGGAGCAGTCGCTGGCTCGCGGTCAGGAGCTCTTCTTGCGCGTACAGCCCCGCGTTTTTCACCGGCTGCTCCGCCTGGTTCGACGTGATGCTCGCCGCTTGGCTCACGTTCTGCAGCCCGAGCGCGATCGTCCGCCCGACGATGTTCGTCAGATTGAGATCGCGGTTCTCGTACTGGAAGCCCGCCGACGTCGTCGCCTGAAAGGCGTTCGAAGCCGGCGTGTAGGTGTGCACGACGCTGCCGACGAGGTTCAACCGGAGATCGGTCGCCTTCCCAAGCACGACGGTGCCCGGCTGACCGTCCTGCGGCTCAAACTGAAGATCGGCGGGCGACAGGACGTCGTTCCGCTGGCTGAAGAAATCCAGACCCCCGGTGAGGTTGAACACCAAATGCTGGGTCGACGTCGTCACCACATCCACTTTGGCGGTCGTCGTGCCCAAGATGCGCCACACGTCCTCAGCGTTCGTGAGTTCGGCGAAGGTCGCCAGCGGATTCGACGGCGCGAACGGATTTCTCGGGTACACCCCGTTCACCGGCCGCAGATCCACGAAGCTCGGCGTCGTCGGATAGACGAGGTACGTGCTGGTCCCCGTGTTATCGTTGTTCGAGATGCCGCGATTCGACAGGCTATGGATCGCGTTGAGGTTGACGCTGAGCTTGAACCGGCTGCCCAGGAGCTGGTCCAGGTTCGCTCGGATCGACTGCTTCTGGTAGCCGGTGTTCTGGGCGATCCCCCCGTCCTTCTTCACGAGACCCGACAGGAAATAGGTCGTTTGATCGTTCCCGCCGGTGACGGTGGCGTTGGTCTCGACGGACAGTTGGTGCTCTCCGTAAAGTGCGCGCTCATTGTCGAAGACCGGGCACCCGCCGCCCGACAAGGTACAGAAACTTGCGGCGTTTGGTCCGAAAGCCGCCGTCGCTTCGGCGACGCCACTGAAGCGACGGAAGCCGAGGGTGTTCGACAAGGCGGAAGTCCCGAAGCGCTGGGTGACGCTGAAGCGCGGCGCGCCCGGACGACCGCGCCGTGTGGTGATCACGAGTACGCCATTCGCCGCTTGCGACCCGTAGATCGCCGCCGCGGACGCGCCTTTCAACACTTCGATGCTCTGAATGTCGTTGGGGTTTAGATCGGCGATGCGGTTGACCGAGTTGTCCTGGTTGGACGCATTGCCCCCCGCCGCCGCCGCGGTGACGGCATTCATGTTGCTCGCGATCGCATCGTTGGCGATCACCAGCCCGTCGACTACGATCAGCGGGTCGACGCCGGCATTGATCGTCGTCACGCCGCGCAGGTTGATCTGGCCGCCCCCGCCTGGTGCCCCGGAGTTCATCTGAATGACCGCCCCGGGGATCTTCCCCTGCAGCGCGCTCTCAATCGTCTGCGTCGGGGCGCGGTTCAGCTGCTCGGCGTTCACGGTGGTGACCGCGTTGGCCAGGTTCCGCTGCTCCACCCCGGTCGCCTGCCCCGTGATGACCACCGCCTCGAGGTTGAACACGTCCGGCTCGAGGCTCACCGTGACGGTCGACGCATCCAGCGCGACGGGCAACTGACGACTCCGAAACCCCACGCCGCGGACCAGCAGCGTGACGGCACCCTGCGGCGCCGACAGCGAGAACTCGCCCCGGTCGTTCGTGATGGCGGTGATCGGCGTTCCAACCACTGTGATGCGGACGCCGGCGACCGGCTCCGTCGTCGCCGCGCTCACGACCTTCCCTGTGATGGGGCGCTGCTGAGCTCCGGCGCCGAAGCCGACGGCGAAGCTCAGCGCGAGCGAGACAAACAAGGTGCGCTGTACCACGATTCCTCCAGACCTGGTGCGCAGTGGCAGCGGCTCGAGCCGCGCGAAATTTCAACGACCGCTATGTTGCGCGCGATTCCGCAGGTCCGCAAGGAGGGCGAAAAGGGGTCACTCGGGGTTGTGGTCGCGCTCCATCCCCCAGACGACGGTCGGATCGTCGCTCTCGAAGGCCATCACGTGCACCATCCACCCGAAGAGGCGGGGCACGAATCGCCCGTCCACTGCCGCGCACGCCTCCGCCGTCGCAGTCGACGACTTGGGACCGAACAGAGGCTTCCCGTCGCGCGTCTCGCGCCACCGCTCCCGCTGGCCCTTGGGCGGCAGCAGTTCACGTGCTCGTGCCACCGCGCCACCGACAAGGGAATCCGCTGGTCGAGGGCGTCGAGTGACGTGCGGGCCGGAGCCGTGTACATCGCCCCCGCGAGCACGAGTCTCCCGCCCGCACCCTCCCGATACAGGAGCGACGTAGGCTTGGTTGGATCGAACCGGCGCGTGGCGCGGAGCGCCCAGCGCCAACTCGTGAAGTGGTAGATGGCCGCGCGGTCGCGATCGAGAGGGCGACGAGCACGGCCGTCGCGGCGGCAGCGAGCTTGGTCATGGAGGGTAACTTAATGGTCGCCATGTTCGACGTCGCCGTCGTCGGCGCCGGCCCCGCCGGGGCGACCGCCGCGCTCACCCTCGCCCGACGCGGGCTCTCGGTCGCCCTGCTCGAGCGTGATCGCCTCCCCCGTTACAAGACGTGCGGCGGCGGCCTCGTCGGCCGGGCGCTCCCGCTGCTGCCGCCGGAGGTGGAGCGGGTGCTCGAGCGGCGCTGCGGGGAGGCCGACCTCCACCTACTCGACGCGAACCAGCGCTACCGTGCCACGCGCGATTCGCCCGGCCCGCCGATCATGGCGATGACCATGCGCGACCGGCTGGACCACGTGCTCGCGTCGGCCGCCGCCGCCGCCGGGGCGGCGCTGCGCGCGCCGTGCACCGTGAGCGGCGTGAGCCTCGAGCGGCGTCACGTCCGGCTCGACACCGACGCGGGGCCGGTGACCGCGGCCTTCGTGATCGCGGCGGACGGCGCCACGGGTGAGGTCGCCCGGCTCGCGGGATGGGAGGACGGACGGCACCTGATTCCCGCGCTCGAATACGAGGTGTGCGTCGACGACGCCACGCTCGACCGGTTCGCACGAGTGCCCCGCTTCGATGTGGGCATCGTGCCTCACGGGTACGCCTGGGTGTTCCCCAAGACGACGCACCTGTCGGTGGGTGTGCTGACGACGCACCGCGGCGCGATCAACCTGCACCGCCAACTCGAGGAGTACCTGCGGGTGATCAGGCTCGCGCCGCAGTCGATGGAGCGCCACGGTTTCGTGATCCCGGTCCGCCCGCGCGCCGGGCCGCTCGCCCGCGAGCGCATGCTGCTGGTCGGAGACGCCGCTGGTCTCGCGGACCCGGTGACGGCGGAAGGGATCAGTCTCGCGGCGCGGAGCGGCCGGCTCGCGGCCGACGCGATCATCGCGAGTCAGCTCGACCCGCGGCGCGCGCGCGCCGGCTACGACGCGGCACTCCGGCCCATGCTCGCCGAGCTGCGCGTCGCCCGCACGCTCGCCCGCCTGCTGTACGAGTACCCGCGCGCGCGCCGCTGGATGTTCCGGCGGGTGGGTCAGCGGCTGGTCGAGGCCATCACCGACGTCTTCATGGGCGCGCGGACGTACCGCGGATCGGTGATGGGGCCCTTCGCCGCCCTGGCGCTCCGGCCCAGCACTCGTTCGTAGACCGCCAGCTCCGCCCGCGCGATCCGCGGCCAGGCGAACTGGGCCGCCTTCTCGACGCCGGCGCGACCCATCGCTGCGCGGCGCTCCGGGTCGTCCAGCAGGGCGATGGTCGTATCTGCCCACGCCGTCGGGTCGTCCTTCGGGATGACCACCGCCTCTTCGCCGCCGTCGATCACCGAGCGGAAGCCGAAGTTGTCCGAGACGATCATCGGCGTGCCGCACGCCATCGCCTCGAGCAGCGTGACGCCGAACGAAGCGATCGTGGTGGGGCAGAGATACAGATCGGCCGAGCGGTAGTACGCGGGGCGGTCGTCGAATACCTGCCCGACGAACCGCACGCTCGTGCCTAGTTTTCCCCCCCGGGCGCGTCGCTCGTAGTAGCGCCGCCACGGCCCGTCTCCCACCACGGTGAGGACCGCGCCGGGAAACCGCGCCAGGATGCGCGGCATCGCGTCGAGCAGCGTGCCCAATCCATTGCGGGGCTCGATGCGCCCGAGGAAGAGGAGCCGCGGCCGGTCGGTCGCAGCATCGGTCGGCCGGCGACCGTTCGGCTGGAAGAACGTGTTGTCCACACCGTTCGGGATGATGTCCCAATCGGCGCGGAAATAGCGCGCGTTCGCATCCACCACCGGCTCGCTCACCGCGATCGTCGCCGCGTGACGGTCGAGGATCCGCTGCAGCGGTCGCCGAAAGACGCGGCAGCCGACTGAACGCGAAAACCACGAGTGGAAGGTGGCGACCACCGGGATGCCGGCGCGCCATGCGGCGAACGGTGCCGCCAACCCGAGCGTCGGAGCGAGCCCGCCGTGCACGTGCACGATGTCGTAGCGGCCGCTTCGGAACACTTCCTCGAGGCGTCGCCGCAGGCGCCAGCCGGTGGTCACGCGCGACACGCCACCATTCGAATAGATCACCCGGCTCGTCCCCACCCGACGCACGAACTCGGCGTCGGGATAGTCGCCCATGTAGGACGTGACCACGGTGGTCGGATGCCCCCAGCGGTTGAGCTGCAGGGCGAGGTTGTGCACGTGCTCGGGGACGCCCCCGAGCTGCGGATAGTAATCCTCGGCGACCAACGCGATGCGCATCGGGCGAACCTCCGTCACTGTGACCCGCGGGCGTGGACGGCGGTCACGCTCGCCTTGAGGCGGGCAACGCCGGCCAGCACCGCGCCCGGCTCTTCTTCTTGAATGAAGTGCCCCACGGCCGGCACCGAATCGAGCACGAACGCGGGAAGTGTGCGCTGCAGCAGGTCCACTTCCCGGGCCCCCACGTCACCGTCGTGGCGCGCGCCGCCGACCATCAGGCGCACGGGACACCGGATCTGCGACAGGCGCGGCGCCAACGGCTCGGGCTCTCGGGCGTTCGCCATCGCGAGATACGCCTTCAGGGTGGCGTCGAGATTCCGCGCGGCGGCGGCCGTGTACCCGAGGACCGCCGAGTCCGTCACCCAGCTCGCGTCGCCCGAGGAGTCT
>DASWEL010000098.1:0-2120 GCA_036394755.1 Gemmatimonadales bacterium
GCCGTGTTCGTCGCGGCGCAGGGCGTGCGGTTCATCAAGCAGTACGCCGAGTATGGCTTGAAGGGGAAGCTTCCCCTCATCGGCAGCGGCGTCATGACCGACGAGCACGTCATCAGAAACCTGGGCGACGAGGCCGTCGGCGCCGTCGGCGCGCTCATCTGGGCCCCGACGCTCGCCACACCCGCCAACCGCACCTACATGAAGCTCGCCGAGGCCAAGGTCGGCAGGACGCCCGCTTAGACATTGTCAGAGAATAACTGCACGAATCTAGGAAGAGGCTCGGTACGCTGGATGCGTGAATGTCAGGCTCTGCCGGGCGAAGTACAAGGCGTTGGCGTCGACATTGACGGAGCGCGCGCGGCGGATCTGGGCGGCTACGGAAGCCAGGGCGGCGGGGCGCGGTGGCATCACCGGCGTCACGCGTGCGACGGGGATCGCGTATTCCACGATTCAACGCGGCCTCCAGGAGCTGAACAGGAAGTGGCAACTTGCCCCAGGCCGCATCCGACGTCCCGGTGGCGGGCGCAAGAAGGCGCTGGAGAAAGATCCGACCCTCCTGGCCGATCTCGAGGGGCTGGTGGAGCCGACCGCTTCGGGCGACCCGATGTCGCCCCTGCGCTGGACCTCCAAGAGCGTTCGGCACCTGGCGGAGAGCCTCCAGCGCATGGGCCATCAGGTCAGCCGACAACTGGTGGCCGAACTGCTGGCGGCGGCGGGCTACAGTCTCCAGGCCAATCGCAAGACGCGCGAAGGGTCGTCCCATCCCGACCGCGACGCGCAGTTCCGGTATATCAACCAGCAGGTCCGGCGGTTCCAAGCGACCACGCAGCCCGTCATCTCCGTCGACACGAAGAAGAAGGAACTGGTCGGCGACTTCAAGAATGCGGGACGCCAGTGGCGGCCGAACGGGCAGCCCGCGCCCGTCCGAGTGCATGATTTCCTCATCCCGGCGCGCGGTAAAGCCGTCCCCTATGGGGTCTACGATCTCACTCGCAACGCCGGGTGGGTCAGCGTGGGCGTTGACCACGACACAGCGACGTTCGCGGTGCGAACGATCGGGCGATGGTGGGGCAAGATGGGCCGCCCTCGCTATCGCCGGGCGCGCGCGTTGCTCATCACGGCGGACGCCGGCGGGAGCAATGGGGCGCGGGTGCGGCTGTGGAAATGGGAATTGCAACGGTTGGCCAACCGCACGCGCTTGGCGATCACCGTCGGTCACCTGCCGCCCGGGACCAGCAAGTGGAACAAGATCGAGCATCGGCTCTTTTCCTACATCAGCACCAACTGGCGTGGCCAGCCGCTGGTGAGTCTCGCGGTGATCGTCAATCTCATTGGCGCCACCCGTACCGCGGCCGGGCTCCGCGTGCGGTGTGAGCTCGATCGCGGAGTCTACCCGAAAGCCCAAGCCGTCACAGATGCTCAGATGGCCACACTCAACCTTGTACCGCATCGCTTCCATGGCGACTGGAACTACACCATCCACCCGCGCCGCGGACGAAAGTGATTTGTTCACTTATTGTCTGACGACGCCTAACTCCACGTTCGACCGGTCCGCTGGCTCGCATGCGCTCGCCGCGGCCGGTCAACGCTAGCGTTGGGCGAACGAAGGAGGAGCCATGACATAACCCCATGTGCGGATATCATCGTGGCGCTGTTTCGGTCTTGTGGCCGTGTTCCCGTTGCTGTCTCCGTCGGCCGCGCAGCAGGAGTGACACCACAGGAGGGCGAAAATGTGCAAGCCGTGCGATGAAGGAAAGCCGCAAGACAACACCGCTTCGCTGTACGGTTCACGGCGCGATTTTCTCAAGGCTTCAACAGCGACTGCGGTCGCCGCCGCGGGGATGAACTTCCTGAGCGCGTCGCCTGCTACGGCGCAGCCCGGCTTAGGGCCTCCAGAGGACAGCGGCGCACCCCGGCGGCGCTATGTCATTCGCGGCGGGTACGTCATGTCGATGGATCCGGCCGTCGGTGACTTTGCTCCGGGCGACGTGCTGGTCGAGGGCACGAAGATCCTCGCCGTTGGGCCGAATCTGAAGCCGGGTCATGGCGCGGGAGTGATCGACGCGACCGGCCGCATCGTGATGCCGGGCTTCATCGATACGCACCACCATCAGTTCGAG
>DASWEL010000099.1:0-5461 GCA_036394755.1 Gemmatimonadales bacterium
GGATGTCGGGATGTCGGTGGAGAAACTCTTCGATTTCGCGCGGATAGAGGTTTTCGCCGCCACGAATCACCATGTCCTTGATGCGACCGACGATTCGGCAGTAGCCATCGTCGTCGATGGTGGCGAGGTCGCCCGTATGCATCCAGCCTTCCGCGTCGACGGCTTCCTTGGTACGCGCTTCGTCGCCCCAATAGCCCAGCATCACCGAGTAGCCGCGAGTGCAGAGTTCGCCCGGTTCCCCGCGTCGAACGACTTGGCCTTCGTCGTCGATGATCTTGACCGTCAGGTGCGGCTGAACGCGGCCCACTGTGGAGACTCGGAGTTCCAGTCGGTCGTCGCGACTACTTTGGAAGCTCACCGGACTGGTCTCTGTCATGCCGTAAGCGATGGTGATCTCGCTCATGTGCATCTTGGACATGACCTCTTTCATCACTTCGACGGGGCAGGGCGCGCCGGCCATGATTCCGCGCCGCAGAGAGGAGAGGGCGTATCGCCCGAACTCCGGATGGTTCAGCTGCGCGATGAACATTGTCGGCACACCGTAAAGGACATCGCACTTTTCTGCTTCGACGGTCGCAAGCGTCGCCGCGGGTTCGAACGACTCGGCTGGGTAGACCATGGTCGCGGCGTGCGTGAGGCAACCGAGGTTGCCCATGACCATGCCGAAACAATGATACAGCGGCACCGGAATGCAGACCCGCGAGCCGGGTTCGATGCCCGTTGCCTCACCAACGAAGAAACCGTTGTTGATTAGGTTGTGGTGCGAAAGGGTTGCACCTTTGGGCAGACCCGTCGTTCCGCTTGTGAACTGGATGTTGACCGGCGCGTGGGGGTCGATCGTCGCTGCGACGGCATCGAGGCGCGGCTTCGCGTCGTGGTCGGCAAGGCTGCACACGGCTGCAAATGGGGTGCACCCGGCCGAAACCTCGTCTCCGATGGTGATGACATGTCGCAGAGCCGGCAGCCTAACGCTGGTCAACACGTCCCGGTCCTGAGCCAACTCAGGTGCTAGCGTGTTCAACATCGCGATGTAGTCACTCGACTTAAAACGCGTTGCTGTGATGAGCGCGCTGCACTGGACGGCGCGCAGGACGTGTTCAAGCTCGCTGGTGCGGTAGGCGGGATTGATGCTGACGAGAATTAGCCCGGCCTTGGCGGTGGCAAACTGGGCAACGACCCACTCGGCGCAGTTCAGCGCCCAGATGCCGACGCGGTCACCCGGCTCCAATCCAAGCGACAGTAGTCCGGCGGCAAGCTCATCCGAGCGTGCCTTGAGCTGACCATAGGTCCAGCGCACACGCTGATGGGGTACGACCAGCGCCTCTCGCGCCCCATTGCGTCTGGCAACGTCGTCGAGGTACGCGCCGATCGTTGCTCCGATCAGCGCGGATTCGGTGTCGCCATGGACGTAGCTGTGCTGAGTCAAGAGTCTCTCCCGTGTCGAAGCTGGTCGAATGGGTTACTTGCCCTCGAACACCATTTCGGGCGGTTCGATGTTGGCGTCGAACGCCTTCGCGGTGTTGGCGAAGCCGGCCTGTGCGTCGATGCCGTTGTAGAGGTCCATCGACACGTCCAGCATGACCGAATCCGCCGCGGCGACTCCACCTCCGGACCACGCCTTCAGCAGCGTGCGCGTTGCGCCATAGGAGCGGGTAGGACCCGACGCGAGGCGACGCGCCAGCGCATTTGCTTCGGATTCCAGTTGAGCGTCTGGAACAACATGAGTGGCGATGCCCAGCGCGCCTGCGTGCGCGCCCGGAATGGGCTCTCCGAGCATCGCGAAGCGCGAGGCGCGGGCGCGACCCACGCGCTCGGCCAGACGTTGTAACGCACCGGCGATGGGCAGCATGGCGGTGGTTACCTCCACACAGCGGAAGACCGCGTTATCGGCCGCAACCAGGAAATCGCAGGACAGCGCGAGTTCGAAGCCGCCGCCGAATGCCAGGCCCCGCACGACGGCGATGGTCGGCACGCGAAGCGCTTCGATGGCGCGATACGAAGCGTTTATCTCGGCGACGAATGTACGGAACCAGTTGACATCCTTGCCCGGCCACTCGCGTACTTCGCCGCCCAGGCTGAAGTTCGGTCCGTCCGCACGCACGACCAGGACGCGGATGTCGCTCTCGCCTGCGGCGTGCACCGCCTCACGTAGTGCCGACGAGAACCGCAGGTCGAGACGGTTGAATGGCGGGTTGGCGAGCACGATGCTGCCGATGCCTTCCCGACGTTCGAAACGAATAGTGCTCATGGTGCAGTTCCTCGCAGTAGGGGAGAGCGATGCTGTGTCTCGCCGCTGGGGAGAGCGACGCAGAGAACGGGTTACCCTAGGGGATGATTGGCAGCAACAGATGTGAGGGCCTCTCGGCGTCGCGATAGATCCGGTGAGTCACAGGCTTGCTGCTGCAGACGTGGTAGGGGATGTACTCCACGTTCGTCATGGCGCCGGTACCCGTTGGGACATCCATGCTGGTGATCTCGAGGCAGACCCGATGCCCGGCCTTGAACTGATTTGCCGTTGCCAGGATCTCGATCTTGTACTCGACGATCTCGCCAGGTTTGACTGGGACGATGGAGTCGCGGGTGAGCTTGTGGAACGGCTTCCACGGCTTGGATCGGCGCTCGTCCAGCGCGCGGTAGGAGGCCTTGAGCCAGCCACGGGTGAGCTCGCGCTCGGGCAGGTTGGACGGAACGTCGCGCTCACCCTCGCGCGCCGTGCGCACCGATACATCCGGGCCGACGTCCTTGAGGATCACGATCCAGTTCGTATCGTTCTGGTCGATGGCTGCGTAGAGCGTCAGCGTGATGGGACCCACGACCGTCACGTCGTTCGGCAGCGGCTCGGTCATGTACCGCAGCCGCTCGACCTTCGTCGTCTTAGTGACCGGCATCTGGGTGTAGACGTCCGGCTCACGCGCCGACGCGCCGAGCTCCGCCGCGGGACGTGGAGGCTCGGTCGTCAGGGTTTCCCAATGCGAGAGGTAGTACTTTTTCCACTGCGTCTGAGGCAGCGGCCAGTCCTTTCCCGTGCGCCATTCGTTGGCGCCCATGAGCCAGTAGCGCACCGGTGGTTCGTCCATGATGCCGGTGTCCTCGCCCTTGAGCCAGTAGTCGTACCAGCGCAGGATTTCATCGTGGTACTGGTGGAACGGGCGCTCCAGATGCGCTGGACCCGTCAAAAGCAGCTTCTTGGGCTGGTTGATGTTCTGGAAGTAGTTCTGCGCGCCCAGCCAGTGCAGCTTGTACGTGTACGCGTACGCGCCGGAGCCCGTGTAGAAGGGAACTTTGATCTTCTTGAAGCTTTCCTCGGCCCGCTCCACGACACCGTCGGCCTCCCAAGGCTGCGTCATCATGAGGTACATGACGAAGGTGCGCTGGCCCTTCTGGGTGAGGATGTTGTAGAGATTGATGTACTGCTTGAAGTCCGGGTTGCGCATGGCCTCGCGCCACGCCGCCTCCTGCTCGGCCGGCAGCTCACCCGGACGGTCGCGCGACTCATGGACCGTGCTGAAGACGTCGAGCAGGTAGGGGAAGGTGTGAATCACACCCCCCGGATTAAAGTCGCGGAATCCAAACATCCCGCCGTAGGCGCTGCAGGCGTCGTACGGAAAGATGGCCTTGAGGGCAGGGTGGCCTTGTGCTGCCGCGCGCCACTGTTCACCGGCGTAGCCGGAGATGCCAACCATGCCGACCTTGCCGTTCGACCATGGCTGTTGGGTGATCCACTCGATCATGTCGTAGTGGTCGCTGTCCTCGTGGCCATAGTGGCCCTCCGACTTGGCGGAGCCACGGGGCTGCGCGACGACGTGGACGTAGCCGTTGGCGATAAAACGGCGCGTGTCACCAGCTTCGATGGGGCCGAACCACAGCGGCGCGTGAGCTGGCTGCGGCGGAAGGACATCGGCGATGTCGGGCCCCTGGATGTCCTTGTTGTGCAGCGCGCAGGCGTACAGGACGGGATACTTGTCTGGCTCGTCCGGCCGATACACATCCACGGCCAGGCGGGTTCCGTCCCGCATGGTCACGACGATGTCGCGTTCTTCGATCATTTAATCAGTCTCCCATCCACTTACTCGACGCGACGGGGTCGCGGGTCTAAGACGGTGTACGAATCCGGTTTTCATTAAGCTGTACGAGCGTAAAGTATAGATACCTTGCGACCAAATGCAAGTCCCGCTCGCGCTTTTGCGGGTGAGCTGTTCAGACTCGCTCGAGGATGAGCGCGATCCCTTGCCCGACCCCTATGCACATCGTGCAGAGTGCATAACGCGCCTTGATCCGCTGCAGCTGGTTCACCGCAGTGGTCACCAGCCGCGCTCCGCTGGCCCCGAGCGGGTGCCCCAGAGCGATCGCGCCGCCGTTCGGGTTGACGCGGGGATCGTCATCCTTCAGCCCCAGGTCGCGAAGCACCGCCAGCCCTTGCGCGGCGAACGCCTCGTTGAGCTCGATGACGTCGATCTGTTCCAGCCTGAGGCCGGTGAGCGCGAGCACGCGGCGCGTCGCCGGCGCCGGGCCCATGCCCATGATCCGCGGCGGCACGCCGGCAGTGGCCATGGCCACCACGCGGGCACGCGGCGTGAGGTGGTTCTTCGCCGCAGCGGCTTCGCTCGCGAGCAGCAGCGCGCAGGCGCCGTCGTTCACGCCCGACGCATTGCCGGCGGTCACCGTACCGTCGGGCTTGACCACACCCCTCAATTTGGCCAGAGCTTCGAGCGATGTCTCACGTGGGTGCTCGTCCTTGGCGACGACGACGTCATCACCTTTCTTCTGCGGGATCGTGACCGGCGTGACCTCGGCGTCGAGGAAGCCTACCTTTTGCGCCGCGACGGCCTTCAGCTGCGAAGCAAGCGCCATACGGTCCTGGGCGTCGCGCTCGATGTGGTAATCGGCAGCGACGTTCTCGGCCGTCTCCGGCATCGAGTCGACTCCGTACTTCTCCTTCATGAGCTTGTTGATGAAACGCCAGCCGATGGTCGTGTCGTACACCACGTTGTTGCGCGAGAACGCCGCCTCGGCCTTCGGCATGACGAAAGGCGCGCGGCTCATGCTTTCCACGCCGCCGGCCACCATGAGCTGCGCCTCGCCGCTCTTGATGGCACGCGCGGCAGTGCCCACCGCGTCCATGCCCGACCCGCACAGTCGGTTGACGGTCGAGCCGGGCAGCTCCAGGGGCAGGCCGGCCAGGAGCGACGACATGCGCGCCACGTTGCGGTTGTCCTCGCCCGCCTGGTTGGCGCAGCCGAAGATCACGTCGGTCACCGCGGCCCAGTCCACCTCCTTGTTGCGCGCCATCAGCGCCTTCAGTGGAATCGCGCCGAGGTCGTCGGCGCGCAGGGACGAAAGCGCACCGCCGTAGCGGCCGAAGGGCGTGCGAATCGCGTCGCAGATGAATACCTGGGGGTTCATGGTCGTTCCTCGGAGGTCAGTCGATGAGCGGCACGCCGGTGACCTTCTGCAACTCGCC
>DASWEL010000100.1:0-8760 GCA_036394755.1 Gemmatimonadales bacterium
CACGACCGCGATTGCCAATCTGGGCAAGTCCGGCACCGGCCCGGGCGTTAACGACCTCGTGTTCGGCGCGATCGGCGGTGACTCCGCTAAGGCGATGTGGAGAAGGGCGGCGTGGACGCTCAAGGCCCGCTACTACATGCAGACCGCTGAATCGCTTCCTGCCACCGCATACACCGCGGCGATTGCCGCGGCGCTGAACGGCATCAGTGATCGGACCGGGGGAAGTGATTTCGCCTCGTTCCACACGACGGCCACCTCCGAGCGGAACATGTGGACGCAGTTCCAGACCAGCTCGGGGTTCGGCACCGACCTGGAAGCCGGGCAGGAGCTGGTGAACATTCTGAAGGCGCGCAACGATCCGCGGTTGGCAAAGTACTATTGCAAGGCCACGACCGCGGCCTGGAAGACCGCTAAGTACAAGACCAACGGGGCAATCCTCGACCCGAATGGCAACATGGAGCAGGTCACCGCGGTGACGCTGGACAGCATGTCCGGCGCTGCCCAGCCGGTCTGGCCGACGCTCGCCGGCGCACCGACGGTGGATAACCATGTCACATGGATCAACCGGGGCTTGCCCTACGTCGGGGATGACTTCAACACGCCGCCGCCGCCACCGGTCTCCAACTTCACGTGCCTGCCGCCGCGTTTCCAGGCTGACGCGCGCATCCCGTACGTCGGCTACGTCGAGAACCAGCTGATCCTGGCGGAGGCGTATCACTCCCAGCCAACGCCCGACGATGTCTCGGCCCTCAACCATCTGAATAGTGCGCGGGCGACGGTGCCGCTCCCGGCGCTAGTGGGCATCACGGGGGCCGCGCTGCTGGACTCGATCATGATCGAGAAGTACGCAGCCATGTACCAGAACATCGAGTCGATCAACGATTACCGGCGGACCTGCATCCCGAACCTCACGCCGTCGAAGAATTCGCAGAATTTCCGGAACGTGCCCGGGCGGTTGTTCTATCCGCAGAACGAGCGGAACGTCAATACCAACGTCCCGGATCCGAGCGTCCAGCTTGCCACTCATGGATTCCGCAACAAGGGTGATGTGCTGGCCTGCACCGTCCAGGGCGTGCCATGAGGGACTCACGGTAGCAGGGGCAGGGCTTGGCGTGCGAGATGACGTGCTTGGTGGTATGATTGGGGGGGCGGATCGCTGGTCAGGATCCGCTCCCCCGCACGCTTGGGGACTCGAGCGAGTGTGGAGGAGAGCCATGAGCTCACGCCTCGTCCTTTTGGTGGTCGCCGTGTCGTTGCAGGCGGGTTGCTACAACTACCTGCCGCTTAGACGCTCGAGCTTGGTACCGTCGACCTACCTGGCGGTAATGCTCACGGAATCCGGATCCGAGGAGCTCGCGCCGTACATCGGCCCCAACGTCCTGATCGTCCGGGGCCGGTTCCTGAGTGGGACCGATCGGGGGCTGGTGCTATCGGTCCTCGCTGTGGAGAGCCGACGCGGGGAAGTGCTGGAGTGGAAGGGGGAAACGGTGACGGTGCCGGGAGAGTTCGTCCGCTCGCTGGAAGAGCGGAGGCCGGCGACGGGCAAGACGATGCTGCTCGCCGGAGCGTCGCTGGCGGGATTCTTCGCGGCGTATGCGGCGTTCGGGCCCGGTGTAGGAGGAACGACGTCCGGGGGCGTTGGAACGGGACCCGCGCCGCGCTGATGGCGAAACCGCCCGCTCGGTGGGGCAGGATAGGGAGGTCTCATTATGACGAGTGCTTGGTCTGCGCGTAGCACGGTGCTGGCTGCGGTGCTTTGCCTCACGGCAGGATGCTACAACTACAACCCGCTCACGACGCCCAGCCCCGAGCCGGGGAGCTATCTGGCCGTGAGGCTCAACGATGCGGGCTCCGATGAGCTGGCCCGGTATCTCGGACCCAGCGTGTTCGTGGTGCGGGGCCGCTACCTGGGGCCGAGCGACCAGGGAGGCCTGCTCGTGTCGGTGTCGTCGGTCGAGACGAAGCGGGGCGTCGGGTACTCGTGGGAGGGTGAAACGGTCACGCTCCCCACCGACGCGATCGCCTCGCTGGACGTGCGGCAGCTCTCGAAGGGGCGGAGCCTGCTGTTGGCGGGCGTCGGCGCCGGCGGGTTGGTCGCCACGACACTGGCGTTCTCGCTGCTCGGCGGCGGCACCGCGCTCGGCCCCGGCAGCGGTCGTCCATCGAAGCAGTAGCGCCACTCAGTACACCCCGACGCTCGAACGGCGCAGGTCCGTCTCGAGCGTCCACTCGATGTACTGGCCGCGCTGCACGACGAGAATGTCCGTGCGCGCGGAGGCATCGCTCCCGATCGCATCTCCATAGAGTCGGATCTCTCGCGCCTGGCCGAGCAACCGCGCCGGGAGGAAAAACACCGCGGACGACGACCCTGTCACCGTCCCGACCCGCGTCTGCAGACCGTCATGTTGGACATAGACGACCACGTCCAGATAGTTGTGGTTGGTCACGCTGAGCGCGATTTCGCCTTCGGGGACGTCGATTGCGGGCGAGGGGGCCTTGCTCTCGCGGTTGAAAATGAAGCACGCGGGCGCGGCGAGGAGCAGCACGGCGAGCGCCGCCGGAAGGCGCAGGGCGTGGAGACGGTTCGAAGCCATGGGGTTCGCGAACGTAGCACCGGCCCCGGACCCACGAAAGGACGCCGCGGGCCATGACAAATCCCGGACAGCGAGCGCGCTGTCGACAGCACGCTACGTTCCCGTTTGGAACGGCCGTTCACCTTGCGGCTCTCTAACGCGAGCGGCAGCTTAGCCGAGCCGTTCCACTTTTCCCTTCACCGTCATAGGAGGGTGGCACATGCGCCACACTTGGTGCGCAGGTCATCGATCTTCCCCGCCCCCGGCCGTCGTCTCTTCCCGCGTGCGATGGAGATGTAGTCGCCGGTAGGCCGTCGGAGCTGGCCTACCGGATTCCCGCTCGACCGTCTCACCGCGCTGCTCCGCGGGCGCGACAGCGTGCGCCCGCGCCGGCCGGATCCCGTTCAAAGACCCTTTGGATGAGGACACGCTCCATGAACGCATTTCGTATTCGCCCATTGCTCGGCATCGCGGCAGTGATCCTGTTAGTCGCGGGTGTCGTCGCCGAGCCGGTGCAGGCCCAGCAGGGTACGGTGGCTGGGCAGATCACGGACAAGTCGAACCAGCAGCCGGTGCCGGGGGCCGCGGTCATCATCAGCGGCACCAGCCTGCAGGGACGCACCAGCCGCGAAGGGCGCTACACCATCACCAACGTGCCCGCCGGCCGGTACAGTGTGCAGGTGCGTTTGATCGGATACGCCACGGCGACCCAACCCGTGACCGTGGCAGCTGGTGAGACCGCGACCGCGGACTTCGCCCTGACAGCCGCGGCCGTACCGCTCGACGCCGTTGTTGTCTCGGCCACCGGGCAGGAGCAGTTGAAGCGTGAGCTTGGCAACAACGTCGGCACCATCGACGCCGCCAAGGTCGCGCAGCAAGTGTTGCCGACGAACGCCGCGGATCTGCTCAATTCGCGGGTCCCAGGCGTCGAGGTGATGCAGAGCGGCGGCACGACCGGTACGGGGTCCCGCGTCCGGATTCGCGGTTCCACGAGCTTATCGCTGCGGAACGAGCCGATCGCGACGGTGGACGGCGTTCGAGTGGACAACACGGCCAACGCCGACGGCAACCTCGGCGTGGGCGGCCAGGCGCCGTCCCGCTTGAACGACTTCAACCCCGACGACTTCGAAGCTGTGGAGGTCGTGAAGGGCCCCTCCGCTGCGGCGCTGTATGGCACCGATGCAGCCAACGGTGTGATCCAGTTCCGCACGAAGCAGGGGCGGCCCGGGCCCACGAAGTGGACCGCGTACGCCGAAGGCGGGACGCTCAACGATCGGGCCGACTGGCCCGCGAACTTCTTCTCGAGACGGGCCAGCGGCACGTCGTGCCGGCTGACGTCACAGGCGGCGGGAGCTTGCACCATCGTCGGAGTGGACAGCTTCAATCCGCTCAAGCAGAACTCGCCGTTCCGCCAAGGGGTGCGACAGCACTACGGATTGAGCGCATCGGGCGGTACAGAGGTCACGACCTTCTACGTCTCCGGGGATTTCCAGCGGGAGAAGGGCATCTACGAGTCGAACGACCTGAAGAAGACGAGCCTGCGCGCGAACATCCGCAACCAGGTGAGCCGACTGATGGACCTCACGGCCACGGTTGGGTACGTCACGAGCAACCTGGCGCTCCCGCAGAACGATAACAACGACCAGGGGATCGCGTCGAGCGGGTTGCTCGGCTTCCCGTGGGACACGATAGCGCCCACGGGGAACCCGGCTAATCCGTCGCTTCCCGCCATAAAGGGCGGCTACCGCTTCCTCACGCCCACCCAGGCCAACCTGATCTCGACTACGCAGCGGGTCGAGCGTTTCACCGGCGGCCTGAACGTCAACTTCCGCCCGGCGAGCTTCCTCGCGATGCGGGGAACCGCGGGGTACGATATCACCAACCAGGGTGATAACGAGCTGACCCCACCCAATGTGATCCCGCTCGACCAGTCGCGATTGGACGGCAACGCATTCCAGTATCGAGCACAGATCTTCTCCTACACGGCGAACTTTGCGACGACCGCCTCGTTCCGCCTGTCACCGATCATCACGTCCAATACCACGGTGGGCGTCCAGTACTACAAGAACGTCTACCAGCAGACGCAGGCGTCGGGCCGGAAAGTGGTCGCGGGCACCACGGCCCTTGGCGGAGTGGTCGTGCCGACCGTGGGGGACACGACCGCGCCCGCCGTGACCCTGGGCGGCTATGTCCAAGAGGAAGTCGGCCTGCGCGACCGACTGTACATCACTGGGGCGCTGCGTGCCGACAAGCACTCGGCGTTCGGCACCAACTTCAGCGACATCATCTACCCGAAGCTCTCCGGCTCGTGGGTGATCTCGGAGGAGCCGTTTTTCCCCCATCCCAGCTGGCTAGGCAGCCTGCGGCTTCGGGCGGCGTGGGGTAAGTCCGGCCGGGCGCCGGGGGTGCTTGACGCGTTGCAGTTCTTCCGGCCAGTGGCCGTGGCAGTCAACGGCACCGACGCTCCCGGCATCACCATCGGAGGAGCGGGCAACGCCAATCTAAAGCCCGAGCAGACCCGGGAGATCGAGGCGGGGTTCGACGCCGACCTGATCAATCAGCGCGTACACCTCGAGGCGACATACTACAACAAGAACTCCAAGGATGCGCTGGTAGCGGTCCCGGTCGCCCCGTCCCTGGGCGTGAGCTTCACGCGGTTTGACAACCTGGGCGAAGTGAGTAACAAGGGTGTCGAGTTGCTCGTGACCGCGCAGCTGGTGAGCACTCCGAACGTCATCTGGAGCGTCACCGCTAGCGGTTGGGGCAACAAGAACCGGGTGTTGAGCACCGGCCCGGGAAACACCCCGATCATCTTCGGGCTAGGGGGCTCGACGCAGCGGCACCAGGTCGGATTCCCCGCAGGTGGCTATTGGGGCACGTCGTACACGTTCCAAGATCTGAACGGTGACGGGATCATCAATCCGGCCACCGAGATGACGTTCGCGGCAAGTGACACATTCCAGGGGTCATCGGTTCCTACCCGCGGCGCAACGTTTTCCACCGATGTCACGCTGTTGGGTCATTTCACCCTGCACGGTCTGCTCGACGGCCGCTGGGGGAACAAGCTGGACAATTCGACCGAGAGCTTCCGCTGCTTGTTCGGGATCTGCGCGGGCATCCGCGTTCCCGGTATCCCACTCGCCGATCAAGCGGCGGCTCAGGCGGCGCTTGCCGGGCTCGAGACCGGTTACTTCCAGGACGCGGGCTTCTTGAAGCTGCGGGAGGTTTCGGTGACGTACACCGCGCCCGGGGAGTGGGCGTCGCGCATCGGCGCCAGCGCGCTGAGCCTGACGGTGAGCGGTCGCAACCTGGTGACGTGGACGAACTACCGGGGGGTGGATCCGGAGATCAACGACGCCGGGCAGTTCAACTTCAGTGTCGCGGACTTCCTGACGCAGCCACCGGTGCGGCAGTTCGTCGCCCGCATGAACGTGACCTTCTGAGCCGAGGATACGACCATGAGGAATACAACCAAGCTGCTCGCGCTCGTGGGGGTCACGCTGCTCGTGCCGCAGGTCGGCTGCAACGACCCGCTGCGCGTCACGATCCCCGACATTGTGCAACCGGGTCAGTTGAGCGACTCGGCGGCCCTAGGGACCGTTCGGGCCGGCGCGATCGGCGATTTCGCCATCGCCTACACCGGTGATCATCCCGATGGGTCAGGCGGGACCGAGGGCGTCATCATGTACGGCGGCCTTCTGGCCGACGAATGGATCAATTCCGAGACGTTCCCGACGCGGATCGAGGTGGATGCGCGTACGATCCAGCTGACCAACGCAGATGTTGACCTTTGGTTCCGCCGCATGCATCAGTCTCGTCACTCGGCGGAGAACGCCGCGGGCCGCTACGGCGCGTTTGCGCCGCACGATCCCGGTTACGCCGAGTCGCTGACGCTTGCGGGGTACACGTATATCTTCTTCGCCGAAACGTGGTGCTCCGGGGTGCCGGTGAGTCAATTGACACCGGCTGGGCAAATCATCTACGGCCAGCCGCTCACGACTGCACAAATGCTTGACACGGCGATCGCCCGCTTCGATTCTGCGCTCGCGGCTGCGGCGGTTATCGACACGACCGGCTTGACGGCGTCGGCTCGAGCCGAGAAAAAGGGCATCCAAAAGAACCGGCTCGACTTCGCGAGCGTCGGGAAGGCTCGTGCACTGATCGATCTCGGGCAGTTCGCCAACGCGGCGACGGTGGCCGCCACGGTCGCGGACAGCTTCGCCTACCTCGAGGAGCACTCTGAGACTACGGATCGCCAAAACAACGGAGTGTTCAACGGAAACTTCACCGACGGACGCTACGCCGTGGCCGACTCGGAAGGAGGGAACGGCTTTCTCTTCCGA
Organism: Gemmatimonadales bacterium; assembly: GCA_036394755.1. Classification (GTDB taxonomy): domain Bacteria; phylum Gemmatimonadota; class Gemmatimonadetes; order Gemmatimonadales; family GWC2-71-9; genus 20CM-2-65-7. The sequence goes on from DASWEL010000100.1 coordinate 6,917, forward strand.
TCCCGACCCGACCCGCGGACACCGTTCTTCGACGGTGGCGCCGGGTTCGACGGGTCGACGGTGCTGTGGTCGCAGCAGCGCTACGGTAGCCGCAAGGCGTCGATTACGGTCGCGACGGGTGTCGAGGCACGACTCATCCAGGCTGAGGCGGCACTCAAGGCGGGGGATACGCTGGCGGCCGGCGGGTTCTACACGCAGCTGAACACGCCCCGTACGTCAAGCCAGCGTAGCTATTTCGATCCGACCGGTGCCGCGCCCATCGGCCCGATGAGCGCCTTGAGCCCGACGGACGCAACGGCGGCGGGCGGGGCCGTGAATCTGCTATTTGCCGAGCGGGCGCGCTGGCTCTGGCTCACCGCGCACCGCCTCGGTGATCTGCGGCGGCTCGTGCGGCCGATCGCAAACGGTGGATACCAGCGACCGGCTGATACCGTCTTCCCGACCGGGCCCTATTTCAAAGTGAATTTCACCAACTACGGAGTCGACGTGAACTTCCCGGTGCCGGTGACGGAGAAGAACAACCCCAACTTCACAGCTTGCCTCGATCGGAATCCGTAGATCGGGCCAGCAGTTGGGTCGTAGGGGGAGGGAGCGAGGGTTGCTCCCTCCTTCTTGCTTCTACGACTGTCCGTCCTTGGTCTTGATCACGATGACGCCGCTTACGGCGTCCGTGCCGTAGTAGGTGGTGCCTTCCACGCCGTCATAGATCAGGATCGTGAAGATTGACTGGGCATCAATAGTCTCGAGCGAGTGGAAGTCCGGGATGCGCACGCCGTCGAGCATGATCATGGGCGCTTCGTCGAGTATGAAGCTCGACCGGCCGCGGCGGCTAATGCTCTGCGGGCGGCCGTTTCGATCCTCGTGCATCGTGAGCATCGGAGCGTCCTGGCGCAGGACCTGCCAGGCGCTGTGCGCACCAGACCTCTCAATCTGCTCGGCCGTGATCAGGAACGTGCCGGGAGGGTGCGGCATGCTCTCGTTTTGCTTGACCGCCTGTCCGCAGCCGAGCAGTGAAGCGAGGATCGACGCGGTGAGTGCCTTCATGCGAGGCCTCCCGGTTCGGGGGCGACGGCGCGTCCAGTTGCAACCCTATACTCATGTCTCCCGTCGCGAGCGTCAAGGTATCGCGCACCCTCGCGCCCGAGTATCTTCTCGCGCGATGCTGCAACTCACGGCCCTACTGCTCGTTGCCCAGGTCCAGGTACCGCCCCCGCGAGGCTACGTGAACGACTTCGCCGGCGTACTGGACGCCGCCTCGGTCACGCACATGGAAGCGGTGATCGTCGAGGTGCGCGCCAAGACCCGCGGCGAGATCGCCGTGGTGACCCTCCCCGATATCGGCGACCGCCCGGCGGGGGACGTGGCGCTGCAGATCGGCCGGCAATGGGGCGTCGGCGTGAAGGGCGAGGCGGGCGATCCAGCGAAAAACCTCGGCGTCGTGGTGCTGCTCGTTCCAACGAAGAATCACCGTCCGGGCACGGGTCAGATCTTCATCGCGACCGGTCGCGGCGCCGAGGGATTCCTCCCGGACGCGGGCGTAGGCCGGATTCGCGACGCGATGACTCCCTATCTGGCGCGCGAGGAATACGGGCCGGGGCTGGCGTACGGCGTAGACCTGATCGCCCAGGCGTTCGCACAGGAGTTCGGCGTGACCCTGAGCGCGGCGCCTCCCGCTCCTCGTCCCGCGCGGCGCGACGTCTCGTTCCCGAGCGGCGCCACCCTGCTCTGGATCATCTTCGTAACCGTGCTCCTCCTGTCCCGGCTGGCACGGGGCCGCCGGCGATGGGGCCGGGGCATCTGGTGGGCCGGTGGTGGATGGGGCGGGGGAGGTTGGGGTGGAGGGG
>DASWEL010000101.1:0-9579 GCA_036394755.1 Gemmatimonadales bacterium
GGAACCCGAACCTTCTCGAGTCGCGACGCCGCCAACGTGCGGCGCTCGTTCGACGCGGTGCGGGGTGGCCTCGCGGGACAGCGGGTTGGCGTCGACCTGTTTTGCGGGCGGGAGGTGCTTGTGGGCCCGGGCCTGTTCGACGACCCGCGGGCCTCGGCACGCTACACGTGCGGGGCATTCAGTACGGTCACGCTCCGGCGGGAGCAGGCGTGGGTCGACGTGTACCTGTTCCGGGATCATCGCGACTCGGCCAGCTTCGCACAAGGGACGGCGCCCACGAATCGCTGGACAGCGGGCGCAGTCTCCCGCGGCCGTCACGGCCAGTGGGAGTGGAACGTGGAAGGGTTGTATCAATGGGGCCGATTCGGCACGGCGCCGATCACCGCTTACGACGGGATCTTGGACGTGGCGTACACGTTCGCCACCCGGTGGCAGCCGCGCTTTGCGCTCCGGGGATCGCAGTCGAGCGGCGACCGTAACCGCAACGACCCGGCGCTGCAATCGCTCGATCCGCTATACCCCCGTGCGGTCGCGCTCAGTGGTGCGCCGGTCGGGCCGGTGAACCTCACGAACATCCATCCGGGGCTCGATCTCCAGTTGAGCCGGCGGCTCTCGACCTACGTCGACCTCGACGTGTTCTGGCGGACGCGCAATACCGATGGCATCTACGACGCCGGCGGCGGACTGGTCCGCACCGCGTTCTCGACGCCCGCCCGCTACATCGGAATGCAGCCGGGGTGGGAGTTGGACTGGTACATCGGGCCGTACGTGCACGCCGAGCTGGCGTATGCGCATTTCTTCCCCGGTCCGGCCATTACGCAGAGCGGACCGCGGCTCGCGATGAACTACGTATTGGCATCGACCACGTTCACCTTCTAACACGCAATCTATGGGGAGTCAGTCATGGCAACCCTGAACATCAACGGGCGCGACGTGACCGTCGACGTGCCCGCGGACATGCCCATCCTGTGGGTGCTGCGTGACGTCGTCGGTCTGACCGGCACGAAGTTCGGCTGCGGGATGGCGCTGTGCGGGGCCTGCACGGTGCACCTCGACGGATTCCCCATCCTCGAAAAAACCCGAGCGCGGTCCGTTGCCTCAGGGATGGACCCACGAACCCAAGCCGAGATCGAGTCGCAATGACTCCATTACCCAGAAAGTCGTGCTGGCGGTAAAGACATCGGCGGCGGCGAGAACGCCAGTGTACTTCTCGATCACTGGCGCTGCAGCGGCATCGCTGCATGCATCCAAATAACCTTTCACCGCCGCCCAGGCGTTCTCGCCGTACTTCTGGAAGTAGGGAGTCGGATCCATCGTCGGCAGCGTCTTCCTGACGCTGGCGTCGATGTCAGCCATATATCGTTGATGCAGAGTCACATCATCGCGTGTGCCGAGCCTGCCGAGATGCCCGCCGATGAAGTGCTTCCATGGATACGCGAGCGCTTTCGCCGGAGCTCCCATGTATCCCTGTACGTCCTCGGTGAGATTGCAGATGTAAACCGGCGCCCAGCCCGCGTTGACGATGTCGATGAGCATCAGCGTGTCGTGATCGGGCAGATGGATGTAGATGTTGTCGGGCGAGTGATTGGATCCCTGCCACTCGAGCTCGATGCGATTGCCGTCGATGTTCAGCGTGCGGCGGTCCTGGAAGATTTCCTCCGGCGCCGGCCTGGCCGGATCGTTGTCGCGTATCAAGAGTCGTCGCGTTTCCTCGTGTCCGATGCGAACGACGTTCTTGCCGAACAACGATGACGCGCCCCCATGATCGGCGTGGTGATGCGAGTAGATGAGGTACTTCACCTTGTTGCTGACGCCGTCGACGCCGGCGACCTCGTCTATCGCGCGCTGGATGCTGTTGCCGATCGTCGGCGGCGCGTCGAGAAGCACGACGCCGTCCTTGGTGGTTAGAAACGCGCACTGATAGGTGGCGTCGGTGACCCAGTAGAGGTTTTTCTCGACGCGTCCGACGTAATAGCCTTGTGCGTTGAGTGGGGGGCCAAGCGCTGATTTAGGGACCGGAGCATAGTCGGGCAGGTCAAGCGCTTTGCGACTATTCAAGGCCGGCATTGTCTGGTTCAGGGCCGCGCCGGCGGCGCCGAGCCCCGCGAGCTTGAGAAAAGTGCGGCGCGGGACGGTGTGATCGAGCATCGCAGTCACAGGTCTCTCTCCTTGGTGATCCATTCAGGGATGTAGCGCGGGCAGACCCAGCGCTGACTTCGGGATGGGCGCGTAGTCAGGCAGAGCCGATGCTATCGTGGTTGACATGTCATTCCCCCGTTGCATCCGGGCTACTTGTTGTGGTCCGGCGTAGGACCGCGATCGTCATGGTCGCCACGGTCAGGTGCATCGCAACCAGCGCCACCTTGGTGCCAGTCGACGCGGTCGGCGACAGCGGGCCGGCCAGGGACAACAGCGCGACGACGATCGCGATGACGGTCCAGACCGCACGGGCATTGGCCGTGAACCGGCGGAGCAAGGCGAGCAAACCCCAGCCGCCCAGCGACCCCACCAGCGCCGCCACAACGACGTTGACCACCGTGACCCTTTGTATCGGTTGACCGGGGCCGAAGCTGACGGTCAGCTCAGCGCCGGCCGCGGTCGCCACGGCCCAGATCGCGACGGCCGCCGCCGTCGCGGCGAGTACCGCGGCCGCTGAGGTACCAGCGGAACCGCTTGTCGTTTGAAGGGTGGTTTCACTCACACATTGCTCCTTGAGTTCGCGTTGCGGGTTACGACAACCGCTCGGTCAGAAAGTCTCCGATGGCCTTGAGTGACCGTCGGGCGGCGTCGAATTCGCGTACAGCCGTGACGAATCCGTGCGGCATTCCCATCCACACGTCCAACTCGGCGTCGACGCCCGCCCGAGCGGCGCGTTCCACATACCGGCGCGAGTCGTCGAGCAACACTTCGTCGTCTCCCACGTGAACGCGGATGGGAGGCAGGCCGCTCAAATCGCCGTACAGCGGCGACGCCAGAGGATTCTTCGGATCGGTCCGACCCAGATACGAGGCGACGAGCCCGGCGACCTGGGACTTGGTGAAGTAGGGATCCGCTTCCGCTCGTGTCGCGTAGCTCTCACCGGTCAGTGCGAGGTCGGTCACCGGCGACAATGCAACCGCGCCGACGGGAGCTCTGTCACTCTTGCGAACGTGCGCGCGGACGAGCGATAGCAACACGAGGGCCAGATTGCCGCCGGCCGAGTCGCCGACCACGGCGATCTTGCTGATCCCTTTCTCAACCAGTCCGCGATAGCATGCCTCGACGTCCGTAACCGCAGCAGGGAAGGGATGCTCGGGAGCGAGCCGATAATCGGGTATGAACGCATCGGCCCCAGCGCTCGAGGCGATGTGCCCGACGAAATTCCGGTATGCGTGGGCCGTTCCCAGGTTGAACCAGCCGCCATGCGCGTGCAGGATCGCCGTGCCCTTTCTCGCCCGCCCCGGTTTCGCCCACAAGCCGGAGATCCCTCCGACGGTATCGGCTGCGAAGGTCACGTCCGTGGGAGCCGCGACTCGCTCCATGAGGTCGTCGAATGGGCCACGCGCGGCCGTTCCTGCCAGCTTGCCTTTCACTGGTGCGACGCTGGATCGCAGAGCGGTCGCTGCGACGGAATCGCCCTGGCTGACCGGATGCACAGACAACCATGGAGCTTTCGCAGAGGCGTCACTGGGCATCTGACGTTGCACGGTCTATCGTCCTTCCCGCGGTGAGTTGCCAGCCTTGCGCTTCAGCATGAGTCCTGATTGCGTACTGAGGATGGCAATTCGCAGTCCAGGCGTAACCGCCTTATCTAAAAGCGTTTCCCTGAGGCCTCCTTGGACAAAATCTCACCAATGGTGAAAAGCTGGACAGCATTGGGGGCCGATCCGATGGACGAATCATCTAAAGCTCAGTTGCAAGCCACGCTGGACATGATTCCGGCATTCACGTGGCTTGCGGCGCCATCGGGCGCGCTCCTCTTCGTGAATTCACGATGTGCGGACTACCTCGGACTGCCGCAGGATCACCCGCTTCGGTTCGGAATCGACACAGGCGCCGCGTGGGATTCTCATATCCCCTTTCTGCATCCGGACGATCACGAAGAAATGCGGAGAGTCGGGTCGGACAATCTGAGGACGGGCGGCACGGCTGAGGCGAGTTGTCGAATTCGGGACGCTCAAGGCAATTACCGCTGGTTCCTCAGTCGCACGGAGCCGCTCCGTGGGAACAACGGAACGATCCTCTACTGGCTCGGGATCAACCTCGACATTGACGAACGCAAGCAAGCCGAGTTCTACCTGGCAGAGGGACAGCGGCTCGCACATTCGGGAAGCTGGACGTTCACCCCTGCGGGCTTTGAGCAATGGTCTCCCGAGTTGTTCGCGATCCACGGCCTCGATCCTGCGGCGAAGGCACCGACCTTCGCGGAATACATGGCGCTCGTGCATCCGGACGACCGAGATTTCGTCGCGCAAGAAATTCGGGCGATACTGGCGGAGCGTCGCGGATTCGAGTTCACGAAGCGGATCGTGCGTCCGGACGGGTCGATTCGTCACGTACGGTGCGTCGGCACCCCAGCGGCAAACAGCGGGCTGTTCCCGAGGTTCGTCGGAACCGGCATCGACGTCACGGAGCACGAGGTCCTCACAAGCGCGCTGCGCAAGAGCGAAGGTGAACTCCGCCAGATTTTGGATCTCGCGCCCCAGCTTGTCGGCGTCTTGGGACCCCAGGCCGAGCGCTTGTATGCGAACCGAGTCGCGCTCTCGTATTTCGGCGTCACTCTCGACGAGTGGCGTCAGAGAGACCGTAAATCTGAGGTTCATCCTGATGACGTCGACAGGATCACGGCACATATCGATCGTTCGTTATTGACCGGCGCCGCTGGCGAGGTGGAGATGCGCCTGAGGGCCAGGGACGGAACCTATCGGTGGTTCCTGGTTCGCTCCAACCCGCTTCGCGACGACCAGGGACAGCTCGTGCGGTGGTACATCGCATATACCGATATCGAGGATCGCAAGAGAGCCGAGGAGAGACTGCGGGAAGAGAACGTCGCGCTTCGAGAGGAAATCGACAAGACCTCGATGTTCGAAGAGATTATCGGCGGCTCGCCCGCGCTCACCGCCGTCCTGTTGCGAGTGTCCAAGGTCGCCAGCAGCGATTCGACGGTTCTGATCAGCGGCGAAACCGGCACCGGCAAAGAACTCGTCGCGCGGGCCATTCATCGACGGTCACCGCGTGCCTCAAGAGGGTTCGTGGTCGTGAACTGTGCGGCCATTCCGCGCGACTTGATTGCCTCGGAGCTCTTCGGTCACGAGAAGGGAGCATTTACCGGCGCGCTCCAGCGACGGCTCGGTCGGTTCGAGTTGGCGGACGGCGGAACGATCTTTCTGGACGAAGTGGGAGAACTCGCGCCCGACACCCAGGTGGCGTTGCTGAGAGTCCTCCAGGAACGTGAATTCGAGCGGGTCGGCGGACAAGATCCGATCCGGGTCGACGTTCGTGTCATTGCCGCGACGAATCGCGATTTGGCCGAGGCTGTGGCAGAAGGCACGTTCCGGCAGGACCTCTATTATCGCCTCAACGTGTTTCCGCTCGAGATGCCCCCGTTGCGGGAACGCCAGGACGACATTGCGGTGCTGGTAGAGTACTTCATCAATCGCTACGCGCGGAAAGCAGGCAAGACAATCCGACGGGTCAGCAAGCGAACACTCGATCTCCTAAAGTCGTATCCATGGCCTGGGAATGTCCGCGAATTGCAAAACGTGATCGAGCGGTCGGTGATCGTGTCCGATACCGACGAATTCACCGTAGACGAGAGCTGGTTATCCACGCGACCCGCCGTCGAGAGCCGGCTCGGAGTGTCCGGCGCGCTGGCTTCGCACGAGAAGGCGCTCATCGAAGACGCGCTGCGGGCCACTGGAGGGCGAGTGTTTGGGCCCTCGGGGGCGGCCGCGCGACTCGGAATTCCGCGTTCAACGCTTGAATCGAGGATTCGTACGCTGAAGATCAACAAAAGCCAATTTCGCACCCCAGCGCCAAAGCGCTCATGAAGTCCGTGTTGTCCCGCATTTCACCATTGCCGAGATTTCGTCTCACCACGTCCTCCAGACACCAGTGCGTTCAGGGTCATTCAGAATGGCCTGGCAATTGCGTGCGGAGCGACCGGGCCGATGCTGAAAATTCATCGCACCAGGGACCGAACCGTTGTGTTCACGGTCAGCGGTCAACTTGGCTCCGAAAATGTGAACGAGCTGTGCCAGCTCGTCGACGTCGAGCCGGCTGGTAGTATCATTGTTCTGGACCTTACCGATTTGGTCCTCGCCGATCGTGACGCCGTCCGTTTCCTGAGAGAGTACGAAGCTCGAGGACGTGTTGTCCTTCGCAATTGTCCCGCGTACGTCCGGACGTGGATGGTGGGCGAGAATGATCGCTCCTAGAACCGCCTATTTGTCCAATATTTCACCATTGGCGACATCTCGGACCTGAGCCGGCGATGAAATCCCTTTAACTCGGCATCGTGCGGTGGCTCAGCAATTGCCTTGTTCGTAGTCCATGAGGATTTCAGTCGCAGCTTTCAAGAGGCGCACGATGCAACGCCTGTTGATCGTTATCACGGGGCTGACGACGCTGGTCGCAGCCTGCGGCGAACACACGGTCCCAAGCGCTCTTCACGATCCCAGCGCGGCCGCCGTCGGACCCAGTCTCGGCACGACCGCGAATCCCAATCGACCCGGTACGACCGTCATCGTCTACGACGACTTCCACAAGCCCGGCGGCTATACCCTCGCCGACTATTCGGCGAAATGGACCGCAATAGCCGCGAGCTGTTCGAGGCGAACTGCTCGAAGTGTCACGGCGACGGCACCGGCAACGGACCTTCGGCTGTCAAGGGAATGGTGGACGATTGGGGCGCGGCGATCACGCCGGCCAACCTCACGCTGGGCCGGGGGAAGTGGGCGCATACAGCACGCGACATATACGTCCGGGCGATGGCCGGGATCAACGGCACGCCGATGCCCGAGTCGGCCGATGTGCTGACGCCCCGCGCCCGCCGACACGGTGAAGCAATGAAACGGTCGCTCCTGCCTCGGCATGTCGACACGCAACTGCGATCGTTGGAGCGTGTCGGGACATCCGACCGGGACCCGATCACCGCGTTGCGCGAGACGGTGCGAGCCATCTGGAAGGTCGTGCAGCGGGCGGCATCCGAGCCCGCACTCGATACCTCGCGGCGTGACGCGCGCGCGCTGCTCGCCCGACGCGAGCTGGTGCAACGCGGGACCTGTGTGCTCTCCGCGCTGATTCAGCGGGGCGTGGAATCGGGCGCGTTTCGGCCCGGATCCGCGTCGTGGGCCATCCGGCGCTTGCCGTTCGCGATCGTCGCTGGGGCGTGCGTGCACTGGGTGTTCGGTCTCGCTACGACGCCATCCCTGCGGGCGAGCCTAGCGGTCGCGGCGGCGCTCGAGATGCTGCGCCCGGGACGGTCATCGCCACGCGGTGGGTCGTCTCGTGGCGTTCGTCTCCAATCTCGAGCGCCGCGCGCGCGCGCCAGCGCGAGGTTTCGGGATGGCGCTCGCGCTGGGCGGGCGTTCACTTTCCCGAATCTGTGCGACAATCTGTCCGACTGTTTATAAGTAGTCGGGAGGGCGGGATTCGAATTCAACGACCCCCGTGCGGCGCCGTTGCTTTATCGACACTTCAGGGAGAAAGCCAGTTCGGCTCCCTGATTACGCGGGTTCATCCCACAGGAGGGATCTTTTCCATGGATTGGTCGACATATCTCTTCAGCGCGCTCCTCGCGATGACGACACCCACTCATGCGGCGCCACCCGGCCATTGGACCGTGATCGTCGGTGGGGCCACCGCCGATACCAGTGTCTACGCCAACGCGTTCTTTCCCCAGGCGCTCGAGATCGGTGTCGGCGACACCGTCACCTGGATTTTTGAAGGCTTTCACAACGTCGCCTTGCTGGGTGGGGGCGCCGCGCCGCCGTTCGCAGTTCCGGAGGGGGACAAGATGTATTGGAATCCCCTGATCTTGTTTCCCGTCGGCGACAAGACCTACGATGGCACTGGCTATCACAACTCCGGACTGCCTGGCCCAGACGGGCGGCTGTCATACACACTGAAATTCACAAAGCCCGGACGCTACTCGTATGTGTGCGAGATTCACGCCGGCATGCGGGGAGAGGTGATCGTGAAGGACAAGGCGACGGGCACACCGGCCGCGGCAATGCAGCAGGGACGTGCGCAGCAGGCTGCAACGCTGGCCGCAGGACGCACGCGCTTCGCCAATCTTCAAGTCGAGCGTCACGGCAAGACCTTCGTTGTGCCGCTCGTGGGGAACAGCCAACAGGGCTACTCCGTTCTCCGCTTCACTCGCGAGCCCCTTGTTGTTCCACGTGGCTCGACAGTCACGTGGGAGATGCGCGATACGTTTGAGATCCACACGGTGACGTTTACGAGCGGAGAAAAGCCGCCTCAGTTCACCGTGCCCGAACCTCAGCCCAGTGGCCCGCCTAAGGTGCTGCTCAACCCGAAGGCCGTCGCCCCCACCACCACCACTCAATACGATGGCACCGGCTACGTGAACTCCGGCATGCTGTTCCCGCCAGGCAACGCGGGGAAGCTCCCGTCGTCGTTCAGTCTCACGTTCACCAAACCGGGACGCTTCGAGTACTGGTGTCTGATACACGCTGAGGTCGGGCAGCGTGGAACCATTGTGGTGCAGTGAACATCGTGGAGCAACCTATTCCAATCTCATCTACTGGAACGGGGCTCAACACAGCGGCCATTTCCCCGATATCGAGGAGCCGGACATTTTCGTCGAGGAAATGCGTGCCGCGTTTCGACAATTAAGGGAGCAGTAATGATCGGCCGACGCGCCGGAGCGCTCCTTCCCGCCTGCGCGATGCTCACGATGGCCGCGCCGGCCTGCACGCAGACGCCGCGGCCCGGCGTCGGGTTGCCTTGGCGACCGCTTCGCTTCCCATGGACTCCGTCGCTTTGTGGTGAATGAGCTCGGGGATCTGCAGCTCGCGGGTTGGTGGGTGGGCCAGTCGAGCCTGCGGGTGACCGCGGGCTACGAGCGGGACCGAATGGAGCGGTTGAACGAGGCGCGTGAACGCCTTGACCGCAAGGAAGTGGCGACCGAAACGGCCACGAACATGTCGACTTCGAGTGGTCGACGTGCGACTCGCGCCCATCACTACCGCCGGTTCTACATCGCTGCCTCGCCCCCCGCCGTCACGGCGAGGTCGTAGACAGGGAGGGCGGTTTGGAACTGTTCCTAATAAAGGTCAACAGATCCGTGTTGATCTGATCCTTGTTGACCGTGGGCATGCCGTTGGAAAACCCCGGATACACCTTTAAGGTCGAACCCTTCACGAGCGTCGCCGACACCATTTCAGATCGTCGGTATGATCGCTCTCGGAGAACGCTTTAATGGAGGCGAGGATTCCCGGGATTCCGGCCTGCATGCCTTGCAGCCAGAACGCGTCCAGGATTGCCTGCGACACCTTCGCGTTCGGTCGATTGGCCCCGTAGAACGGCACGCTTAAGCCCCTGATGAACTGCGACCGATCCGCCATCACGCCGGCG
>DASWEL010000102.1:0-6452 GCA_036394755.1 Gemmatimonadales bacterium
CGCGCGCAACGTTGCGCCAGGTTCGGCCCCTCGCGCTGATCGTCACCGACTCGTGCCTACCGCGTCCCATGTCCCCGAGCTCCACCTCGCAGCAAGGTCCAGTAGGAGGACGATCGATGAAGCTTCTCACCATGCTCGTGACGATGACGCTGCTCGCCGTCACCCTCGCCGCGCCGGCCCGCGCCCAGCTGACCATCGATCCGCTGATGGCGCAGTTCCTCGCGCAGGAGCCGGTGGCCTCTCCAGCCCTCGTGAAGGCCCGGCAGCACTTCTTCGGCGCGGAAAACGTGAACCCCAAGACGGGACGCGTCAATCCCGACAAGGTGATCCTGTCCTGGTTCAGCGTGTCCAGTCTCGCCGCGGCGCTCCGCGGGCACGTGGTGCTCCTCGACACCTACATCGATTCACGCGAAGACTATCCCAATCGCGTTCCCACGACGCTGAACGAGCTCGTCGCGCTCCAGCCGGAATTCATCTTCATCGGGCATGGCCACTTCGATCACGCCGACACCGCGGGCTACATCGCCGCGGTGACGGGCACCACCGTCGTCGGGACGCCCGAGCACTGCGCCCAGGCCCAACGGGACGCGACGAACGCGCTCGGTCCCGGCGCCACCGTCAACTGCGTGGCGGTCGTCTCGGCGAACTCGGCGCCCGGCAGCGAAGTGAAAGAGCTCGCGCTCCTCGACAACGTCTGCATCACGGCCTTCAAGCATCTGCATTCGGCCGCCGTCGCGCCCGATCCTTCGCACCCCGTCAATCCGCCGCTATTGCTACCCGACCCGGGAACGTACCTGCTGCACCCGCCGGGCCCCGGGCCGAGCGACGGCGTGGGATCGGCAGGAAATGAAGGCTGGAGCATGTTCTATCAGTTCCGGATCGCCGACTTCGCGCTCTCGTGGCACGACACCGTCGGGCCGTTGAAGGAGAACGCGCCACAGGTCTTCGACGTCTTGCGCGCCCTCGCGCCGACGGACGTGCAAGCGGGCGCCATCCTCGGCTTCAATGTCTTCACGAACGGTCTCCGCGATCCGGCGATGTACATCGCGGCGGTGGAGCCGAAGATCTTCGCTCCGCTACACCACGACTTCCGGTTCGTGACGCCCGAGGCCTCGGGCGACGACTGGAAGGCCACCATGGATCGCGAGCTCGTCACCATGTCCCTCGACCGTCGACCCGAGCTCCGGTGGCTCTACGACCCCTTCGACTATCTCCGGCCGGGGCTGATGACCTTCGACGTCAAGGCGCCATACTGGAAGACCGGCGACGTCGCGGGCCGCGCGCCCGAGACGTGCAAGAGGTAGCCTCGTGGTGCCCCGCCGTCTCGTCTTCACGGCATTCCTGCTCCTCGTCACCGCCGGTGCGGACGCCCACGGCGACAAGCAGGCGCTCGAGCATCCGCCGGACTTCGACACGCGCGTGCTCGCGCGCGTGAACGACGCCGTCATCACCGGACGCGACTTCCATCGCGCGTTCGACGCGCTGGGCGCGGACCAGCAGCTCATGGTGCGCCGGAACCTCACGAAGTTCCTGGAAACGCTGGTGCAGCGCGAGGTCCTGTACCAGGCGGCGCTGCGTGCCGGACTCGACCGCGATCCCGACGTCATCGCGCGCCTGGCCGACATCCGCCGGGCCCTTCTCAGTCAGGAGCTCCTGCGCCGCGAGCAGGCCGCGGCCACGAAGGCGACGCCTCCGGATGCCTCGCGCCGCTACTACGATGCGCATCGCGAGGAATTCACATCGAAGGAGCGGATCAGCGTCAGCCACATCCTGGTCGAGACCCGCGAGAAAGCCGACGCCGTCGTCGCGCGCCTCCGCGGTGGCGCCGACTTCGCGGCACTGGCCCAGGAGGTCTCGCGCGACGACGCCAGCCGTGATCGCGGCGGCCGCATTCCCGTCGTCTATCGCGGGCAGATGAGCCGCGAGCTGGAGGCGGCGGCCTTCGCGCTGACGCCGGGCCAGCTGAGCGGCGTCGTCCTGGACGGCGACGGCTATCACGTGCTTGTCCTCCACAGCCACGTGTCGGCGACCCCGACACCATTCGAGAGCGTGCGGGCGTCCATCGAGCGCAAGGTCGCCGCAACGCAGCTCGACCAGCACTTCAAGGACCTCATCGCCACCCTCGAGCGCCAGGCCGACATCGAGATGAACGAGCGTGCGCTCGGCGATGTGCGATAGCGCCGCCCAAAGGAGACCGGTATGAACCGCATCGCGATGCTCCTCGCCGTCGTAGCAATCGTGATGGCTGCCGTCGCCGACGCGCCTGCGCCGGCGCGCGCGGAGGATCGATTCGACATCACGGTGCTGTCGAACCGGGCGGACCTCATCAGCGGCGGCGACGCCCTCATCGAGATCGTGCTGCCGGCCGGGGTCGATCCCGCGAGGGTCCGGGTCGACGTCGACGGGCGCGACGTGACCGCGGCCTTCGGCGTGCGTCCCCACGGCCGCTACATCGGCCTCGTCACCGGGCTGGCGGAGCGCGCGAACGTTCTCACGGCGCGCGCGCCGGACGGCTCGGGCGCGTCGATCACCATCACGAACCATCCCATCGGCGGGCCCGTGTTCGCCGGCTTCCAGGTCCAGCCGTGGATCTGCAACACGGTCGCGAACGGCTTCGGGCCGCCGCTCGACGCGCAGTGCAACGTGCCGACGAAGTACGAGTTCTTCTATCGCGCGACCAGCGGCAGCAGCCTGCAGGGTTACGACCCGAACCATCCGGCTTCGGACGTCTCGATGACCACCACCGATCAGGGCCGGACGGTGCCGTTCATCGTGCGCCGGGAGACGGGCGTCATCGATCGCGGCTGGTATTCCATCGCGGTGCTGTTCGATCCGACGCAGCCGTGGGCGGCGTGGGCGCCGCAGGCCGGGTGGAACGGCAAGATCTCGTGGAGCTTCGGGGGGAGCAGCACGTCGGACCACTACCAGCGGAACCCGCCGAGCGTCCTGAACACGGAGCGGCTCGGTGCCGGCTTCATGGTCGCCGCCGGCTCCCTGAACACGCACGGGCAGAACAACAACGACGTCGTGTCGTCCGAGACCGTGATGATGATCAAGGAGCGGATCATCGAGCAGTACGGCCAGGTCCGCTACGTGATCGGTGACGGCTGCTCGGGCGGCGCCATCCTGCAGCACATGCTCGCCAACGCCTATCCGGGGTTGATCGACGGCATCCAGCCGTCGTGCAGCTTTCCCGATTCGCGGACCACGGGTCTCGAGTCGGTCGATTGCTCACTGCTGCTGCGCTATTTCCGCAATACCTCGCCGCAACTGTGGCTCGTCGAGGCACAGCGGGGGGCGGTGTCCGGCCATCCGAGCGAGAGCACCTGCATCGCCTGGGTCGACGTGTTCGCCTTCGACCAGACCGCGAATCCGTCGAACGGCTGCGGCGGCAGTCCGAACGAGCCGTGGGTGTACCACGCGGACACCAATCCCGAAGGCGAGCGCTGCACCAGCGTCGACTATGCGATCGCCGTCTGGGGCCGTCGCGACCCGGATCTACAGGGATCGATCGAGCGGCAGATCGGCCGGGGCTTCGGGCGGAACCCGTATTCCAACGAGGGCGTGCAGTACGGGCGGCACGCGCTGATGTCGGGCGAGATCCTTCCCGAGCAGTTCGTGGACCTCAACGCGAAGATCGGCGGCCGCGACATCGACTACAACTGGATTCCGCAGCGCACGTCCGGCGATCGCACGGGATCGTCCATTGCGTACGGCACCGGCCGCGTGAACGACGCCGTCCGCCTCGACCGGGTGCCGATCATCGACCTCCGCGGTCACGACAACGAGGAGATCCACACCGACATCAACTCCTACATCATGCGGCAGCGGCTGCTCGAGGCGAACGGCCACACCGACAACCACGTGATGTTCATCGCGCAGACGCCGCTGGTACTGCCGCCGAGCGTGACCGCAGAGGCGTTCAGCCTCATGGACCAGTGGCTGGCCAACATCGAGGCGGACACCAGCAACGATCCGCGCGAGGTCAAGGTGGTGCGTAACAAGCCGGCGGGCGCCGTGGACTCCTGCTACATCGGCACCGAGAAGGTCACCGACCAGTCGAAGTGCCGGCCCCTGTTCCCGTACTTCGGCACCACGCGCATCGCCGCCGGCGGTCCGCTGGCCAACGACGTGATGAAGTGCGAGCTGACGCCGTTGAACCGGCTCGATTATCTCCCCGTGACCTTCACCGACGAGCAATGGGCGCGGCTGCAGGCGGCCTTTCCGACGGGCGTGTGCGACTTCAACCGGCCGCCCGTGAACGGTCAGCTGTCGGCGGAGTGGGTGACCTTCATGGACGGTCTCGGCATCGGACGCCCGCTCGGGCCCCCGCCTGTCGCCACCGCCATCGCGCCGCTTCCCGATCTCACGGTGACGTCCGTCAGCCTGTCGTCCAGCAAGCTGACCGGCGGCGACCCGCTGACCTTTACGGCGGTCATCACCAACGCTGCGGCCGGCGCCGCGTCGAACGTCGCGGTGCGGTTCCTCGTCGACGGCGCGCCTCTCGGCGCGGAGCAGTCGATCGCCCAGCTCGCCGGCGGCGCCAGCCGGACTCTGACGGCGCAGTGGTCGGCGAAGGACCAGAACGGGACGCACACCGTCGAAGTCGCCGTCGACCCCGCGAACACGATTCCGGAGCTCGACGAGACGAACAACCGCGCCACGAAGACGTTCGCCGTCCAGGGCGGAAAGGTCCAATAGCCCATGATCGGCGTCAGCCTCGTAGGCGTAGGAGTTCGAGCTGGTCTACGTCGCCCGGAGATGCTCTTGACGAATCAGATCGGCCACGGCGTGGTCGCGGACGGGGCCGATGATGATGTTGTCGCTGCTGATGTGACGCATCTCGGGCGACCGCGAAGAGGCGTACAGTCGATGCATCGCCGCCTCGAGCTTCTCCGTGACTGTCGTCACCGCCTCGATCTGCAGTCCGAGGGCGCTCTCGACACCTGCGATGATGTCTGCCTGCGACGGATCGTCCATGGCGATGACGACAACGTCATCCACGCGAAGCAGAGGAACCAGGGAGTGCCGCCGTGCAAAGGCCTCCGAGACCAATCGAGCGAGGTCCCGGTCGATCACGATCGGGTCGATGTCGACAAAATTGACGTGCAGCTGTGTGCAGAGCGCATCTCGCATGGCGGCTTCATTCAGCCACCCCAGGTGGATGAACACCTGGCCAATCGGCACGGACGTCCGACGCTGATACTCGAGGCCCTCCTCGAGCTGGGCTGGCGTGATCCGCCCAGCTTTCAGCAACACTTCGCCGAGGCGCGCGCGCTTCTGATAGCGGTGCAGCATCATCGTGAGGGTCTTCCGTGAAATAAATTTCTGAGCGAGCAGGACGTGGCCGATTGGCACATAGCTCTGCGATGCAGCCTGGAGGCGCAATGCCACCTGGAGCTGCTCATCGGTGATCACCCGCTCCTGGACCAACAATTCCCCGAGACGTCGCGATGAGTCGCCAGAGCCCTGGGTCTCGTGCTGGATGCTGTCGCAGTCTCTCACCGAGCCTTCCGTCGCTGAGATCGATGTCAGGGGCGGCTCCTTGAGAACTCCAGGAGCATCAAGACTGAAACGTTGAAGCCTTCGGAGGAGGTCCGGGAAGATGCGGGTGGAGCAGTCCGACATCTCCTCGGACGTCAGGTCGCTTTGGTCGTCGTAGACGCGGGTCAGGTGCAAGGTGCCGCGTGTTGAGCATACGAAGGCCCGGAGCCGACGATCGCTCGGCAGCCGCCATTGACCGATGAAGTAGTACGGTTGTGGCGCTCGGGGAGGGGTGCCCACTACCTGGTCGGCAGCGCTCCGAAGGTCACCTCGAACCGCACGAGCGGCTCACCAAGGGACATCTCCTTCACGCTGATGTCGAGGCAACTCCCGTTCGGCGCTCCATGGGACGTCGAGATGTATGCGAGGTCCCACCCGTCGTAGAGCGCAGCGTAGGGATTATCCGCCGGTGTCGCCGGACAGAAGACCTGCCGCAGCGTCGCCCCTCCGGTCTCGGGCCCAGCGTAGTTACCGGCGAAGGGAAGTCGAAAGACACCGGTGAACGGAATGGGTCTACTGGCGTTCGAAAGCTTCAACGCGCCCACGACGGTGCCATACGGCACGCCGTTCACGAGCGCCGGGGCAAAGTCCATCTTGCCCTGGAAACTGCCGGTCATGACGACGAGCTCCGGCCCGTCGACGGGATTGTCCCCCTGCACGACGACGTTCAGTGTGCCGCCGAAGTCGCCTTGACCGGTGCTGACGTCGATGCGATCCGAACCCGTCGCGTTGACGGCGCACGCGGCGGCGCCGGGGTTATACGAGGCGACCAGAGCGACCGGACACAACGGACTGCCAAGCGCGGCCCATCCGGTCAACGCAGAGGAAGCGATGCGAAACGTTGGACCGTGAGGCCGGAGGAGCATCCGCATGTTCTCGGTCACTTCGTACAACGTCACGTCGGCCGC
>DASWEL010000103.1:0-2208 GCA_036394755.1 Gemmatimonadales bacterium
TCTACTCGCCCTTCACCGAGGCGAAGAATCGAGAGTTGGCGGGGTGGTTCGAGTATTGAGGTGGCCATGTGAGCAGCCCGTCTTAAGACGGTGACCAATTACGGTGTGGGCGCAGCGGTGCTGGGCGGCACCTGCTTGAACGACGGGTGCATTCCCTCGAAAGCCTTGTTGCACGCCTCGGAGCTGTTCGACCTGGCCAGGAACTGCGCTGGACCGGACGCGCGCCGACCTGATTTTCGGCGACACGTATCGGCGGCGCACGCCTTGCCGACGATGCAGCAAGCGGCCGATGCGGCGGCGATCATGCGTTGTCCTAGAAAGGAATCTCGCTATGGCCTTGGCGCGTTTGAAATCGGTTGCTGGCGTCAGAATTCCAGATACGGCGCTGTGCGACGCTGCTATCGACCTGTTGGAATCTAGTTCCCGCGAGTTTATCTGCACTCATTGCCTCCGCACCTACGTATTCGGCAGCCTTGCCGTCCGCGAGCTCGGCCGTTCGGTGATCGATGAGGAAGCCGCCTTTTGCGCCGCGGTTTTACACGACCTCGGACTGGTGCCTGCTTACCGCCACGACAATAGGTTTGAGGTGGATGGCGCGGATGCCGCGCGCCAGTTCTGCTTGAAGCATGAGGTTTCGCCAGAGCGCGCCGATCTGGTTTGGAAGGCGATCGCGCTACACACCTCGCCTGGAATCGCCACGCGGTTGGCAGACGAGATAGCATTGGTCCACCTAGGCGCTGGACTAGAGTTGTTGGGTCACGGACTTGACCAAATGCCACCGCACGTGGTGAAGGAGGTGATCGCGATTTATCCGCGTTTGAACTTCAAAGCTGAATTCCGGGATCTCTTGGTCGAGCATTGTCGACATAATCCTGCCGCGCACGTCCTAACCTGGTCTGACGACGTTGCGCGCACCGCCGGCTGCACATTGCTGGGCCAGCCTTTCCCGACGGCGTCACAATTGATGTCCGCCTCGCCGTATAATGAGTGAGGTTGATAGGAAATTCTAGCGGGCTCTTCGGTTGAGCTGGTTGTCATAACGCCCAAAGGCGGGCGTTGGCCCTACCCTGCCCAGCAACAGCTGTTTTTGACGTTCGCGACCGCCTCAGGTGGCCGCGAACAACCGCCACTCGCCCTCGACGCCTTTGAGGACGCGACTCCCGCGCTCGAGAAAGCTCAGCCCCGAGCCAACCACGAGATCCTTGACGGTGCTGGAGGTCAGCACTTCGCCGGCCCCCGCTGCCGAGGAAATGCGCGCAGCGATGTGGACGGCGATTCCGCCTACGTCGTCTCCCATGCGCACGCACTCGCCCGTGTGGAGTCCCGCGCGCACTTCCAGGCCGAGCGGACGCAGGGCATCACGAACGGCGAGCCCGCACCGCACGCCGCGGGCCGGACCGTCGAACAGCGCCAGGAAGCCGTCCCCCGCCGTCGCGATCTCGCGCCCACGAAAGTGCGCGATCTGGCGCCGTACCACCGCATGATGCCGGACCAGCAGATCGCGCCAGGCCTGATCGCCCAGGCTGGTTGCCTTCTCGGTCGACCCGACGATGTCGGTGAACAGCACCGTCGCCAGCACGCGATCGTCCTCCAGCGCCTCGTGCTCGCCGGTCACGAACTCCTGCACGGCAGATAGGACGCCGTCGGCGTTGCCCTGGTAGTACCTGTGATCGATGCCCTCGATCTCGACGAAGCGCGCGTCGGCGATGTGGTGGGCCAGATACCGCCCGAACGCGACGGGAATCCAAGGGTTGTCGCGACGGTGGAACACGAGCGTCGGCACGCGGATCGAGCCCAGCACCGAGCGCACGTCGGCGTCGAGGTCGCAGACCGGGTACATCGTCTGCAGCGCGCCGGGGCTCAACGAAAGGCGCTCGAACCGCGCGCGCCAGGCGAGCGACGACGGATCGGAGAAGCTGCCCCAGCGCCCGGCTTCGGTCGGACGCGACGGTCGAGGGTCACGCCCCCAGCTCTCGTAGAGTTGCTGACCCTTGCGCTCGGCGTCGCTCTCGCTGAGTCCGTCGGGGTAGTCCGCGGCATGGCGGATGCGCGCGAACGTGTCGCCGAGCACGAGCCCCTCGGTCCGCTCGGGATAGGTCGCGGCGAACAGCATCGCGATCGGGCCACCGTCACCGTGCCCGAAGACGACGATGCGCTTGCAGCCCACTTCGTCGATGACGGTCGTGATGTCGTCCATCCACCGCTCGA
>DASWEL010000104.1:0-1912 GCA_036394755.1 Gemmatimonadales bacterium
GGGCGCGCGCGAGCGGTGGGTGTTACGAAGTACAAGCCGCCTTCGGGCAGGCGCCAGTCGGTCAATATCGGTTCAAGCTGCTTGCCCGGAAAATACTGCGTCGCGATGAATTCAGGCAGTTCGGTTATCGCAAGGCCTGCGAGGACCGTGGGCAACAACGCCTCCACGCTTGTTCCGCGTAAAGCGCCTGTCGGTGTGACCGGGCACTCCTCGCCGTTTTTGTGGGTAAAGCGCCAGACGTCGCGCTTGCTCCTGTTTGCGTAGGTGAGGCACTGATGCGCACCAAGGTCATGCGGGTGCTGTGGTCGACCGTAACGTGACAGATAGGTTGGCGATGCCACAACGAACCGGCGTACAGGTGCAACCAGGCGCGTGACAAGCGACGAGTCCTCGAGGATCGCTACGCGAAGGGCCGCGTCGAAGCCGTCGCCGATCAGATCGGCATGGGCGTCCGTGAGATGCAGATCGACGGAAATATCCGGATAGGTTCGAAAGAACTCGGGCAACAGCGGGGCGACCCAGCGGGCGCCGAAGGAAAGAGGTGCGGCTAGTTTTACGAGACCGCGCGGTCGGCTCGAGGTCTCACGGCCGAAATCCTCGGCTTCCTCGGCCTCTGCGTAGATTTTCGTTGCTCGTTCGGCGAGCATGTGGCCGTAGTCGGTAAGCGCAAGTCGTCGGGAGGTACGATTGAACAACCGGCCTCCCAGCCGCTCCTCAAGTCGGGTGACCGCGCGAGACACCGTGGCAACGGAGACCCCCATGGTCCTCGCCGCCGCAGCGAATGAGCGTTCTTCGGCGACCTTCGCGAACATCGCGAGTCCTTCAAAATCCGGCAGCTTTGACATCGACAATCCTGCAACGATGACTTTCATCCATTTCTATTTCGAAAAATCGCGTTCCGCCACAGATTTGTCTCGCCAGCAAGGAGACAGATCATGGCGCGCAGACTCGAAGGACAGATAGCCGTCGTCACCGGCGGCACCACCGGCATCGGCCTCGCCACTGCCAAGCGTTTCGCGACGGAGGGCGCGCGGGTCTTCGTGACCGGCCGCCGTCAGGCCGAACTCGACGCCGCCGTTGAGGCGATCGGGCCGAGGGCCACTGGCGTCCAGGCGGACTCCGCCAATCTCAGCGATCTCAATCGGCCCTACGAGCGCGTGAAGACAGAGGCGGGCCGCGTCGACGTGCTGTTCGTCAATGCCGGCGGCGGCTCGATGCTGCCGTTGGGGTCGATTACCGAAGAGCAGTACGACGACACGTTCGGCCGCAATGTGAAGGGCGTGCTCTTCACGGTGCAGAAGGCGTTGCCGCTTCTAGTGGACGGCGCCTCGGTGATCCTCACAGCTTCCAACGTCAGCATCAAGGGCACCCCGGCGTTCAGCGTCTATAGCGCCTCGAAAGCCGCGGTGCGCAATTTCGCCCGGAGCTGGACGCTCGATCTGAAGTCTCGCGGCATCCGCGTGAATGTCATCAGCCCCGGCCCGATCAAGACACCGGGCCTCGTCGACCTGGCAGGCCCCGACGCAGCGCAGCAGCAGGGCTTGCTCGACTACATGGCCTCGACCGTCCCGCTCGGGCGCGTCGGTGATCCCGATGACGTGGCCGGCGCCGCCGTCTTCCTCGCTTCCTCGGACGCAAGCTTCATCGCCGGAACCGAACTCTTCGTCGATGGCGGACAAGCCCAGATCTGAGCAGACTGCTCCCAACGCGACTGGGGGATGCGCCACGGTCAATGGCCAAGGAGAAATGTTATGAATGACCGTATCTACGAACTGCTTCACCGCAACCTTCAGGAGGTCTTCGGCGAAGGCGACGCGGTGCGTCGCCGCGCGGCGATCGACGAGCTCTATACCGAAGACTGTGTGCTCTATGTGCCGCCCGGCACGTTTGTTGGGCGTGAAGCCCTCGACAA
>DASWEL010000105.1:0-6238 GCA_036394755.1 Gemmatimonadales bacterium
CGGGTGCTGCCGTTACCAGTCATCTTCACTTCGACGACGGGGCCGGCCGGCGCCGCGGCGGCGGGCGCCGCCGGGGGCGCGCTCTGCGTTTGGGTCTGGTTCTGGTCCTTCTTTCCACAGGCGACCGCGCCGATGGCGACGACGGTGGTGAGCAAAGCGAAGCGCATTGCGGGACTCCTCCGGACGTGAACTGGGAACTGGGGGATAGTGTCGTTACTGGTGTTGCTTGTGAACTCTTTCACAATAGTGGTCAATATAGACGAGGCTTCTCAAAACGGGAGTCCCACGGAAGCACTAGCTTCTGAGTCTATGAGAACCCCTATCGCGCTTTTTATTCTGGTGCAACTGTCTCTCTCCTCAGTTGCCGCACAAAGCTGGACTACGCAGCTCGGCATCACGGGTGGAGTGGTGCGACAGAAGCCCGCGGGCACCGGCCAGCGTGACTACATCGATCGATGGGAAATACCGAGTAGCGGCGCGATCCAAGCGAGTCTTTTTTTTGTACGCCCCATAACGAAACGCCTGGCACTGGAGTCGAACCTCGCGGCTTCGTACGCGACGTTCCTGGAAACGGGCGGATTGGTGCCGCGGACATCTGCCTCCGATATCCGTCTCATCGTCCGGGCCGATATTGCGCTCACGGCTGGGGCGTATCTCGCGTTCGGCCCGATGCTGCGGCGGCGCCAAGTCGATTCCGTGCATGCCATGCAAACCGGTTTGCTGGGAGCCATCGGGTATCAGCACGAAATCGGCAAGAGCTTGAACGGCCGGATCGAAGCGCAGTGGCTCACGCAACGAAATAGCGGGTCGATTGAACCGAGCAACGTGTATGCGCTGCTGTTTGGCTTCTCGCGTCTGTTGAGCTCGTCACCAGAACCCTCAACGCGCGCTCACAAACCGTTTACGCCGTGGCGGCTGCAGGTCGGCGCCGCCGGAGGATACGCACGCAGTCATCTCTACGGGACCTTCTCGGGATTCTACGTCGACGCGTGGGAAAGCGATGTCGACCTTCCCGGATCGACGACAGCTCCTCCTCCGCTATTCGTCGACGCGCCGTTGGGCGGCCGGTTCGCTCTCGAATTCGGTGTGAACGCCCAGCGTCTTCAGGAGCAAGGGACAACCACATTCGACGGACACTTTGCGCCTCGCTTGAACGTCGCGCTTTATCGCGGCTTATATGCCGCTGCCGGCGGGAATCTGAGATACCTCAAGCAGACGGGAGCCAAGAGTTTCGCACTAGCGGGGGCAGACGTCGCCACCGGATATCGCTTCCCAGTAGTTCGACCGCTCGAAGCACGCGTTGACATCAGTTACACCGTATTCAAGGAGCGGAAGGATTTTCCCTTCGCCGAGAATACGGTGGCCGTGATGCTGGGCGTGGCGATGGGATTGCGGTAGCAACTCCTTACGTTTTGAGCATGGCGTCCTCACCCGATTCACCACCGCAAATCGCACCCCAAGAGCTCGCCGAGCGGCTCGACCGCGGGGAGCCATTGCAGGTCCTCGACGTCCGGGCGCCGGAAAAAGTGGAACGCGGCCACATCGTGCTCGGGCCCGAGCTCGAGTTTCATGCCCATCCCAACTCAAAGCTCTTCGCGCTCCCCGACGTCACCGCGCTCGATCTCGACACGACCCGGCCTATCGCCGTGGTCTGCGGTCACGGCAACTCCAGCAAGAAGGCGACGGCATTCTTACGTGAGCGGGGCTATGAGGCGTACTCGGTTATCGGTGGCATGGCTGCCTGGGAAACGGTGTACGTCGCGCGCCACCTCTCGCCCACTCCTTCCCTCTCCCACGTCGTGCAGCTCGATCGCGTCGGCAAGGGAGCGCTGAGCTACGTCCTGGTGAGCGACGGCGACGCCCTGGTCGTCGATCCGGGACGGCACATCGAGCGCTACGATGCGCTGCTGACCGAGCTGCGCGCGACGCCCGCGGCGGTGGTCGATACGCACATTCACGCCGACTACGTGAGCGGCGCGCGTGCGGCCGCGGCTCGCTGGCAGGTCCCCTACTTCCTGCACCCTGATGACGCGGTCTCTCCGTACGATCAGGCGCCAGGGAAACTGACCTATCAAGCGTTGGGCGACGGCGACACCATCGCGTTCGGGCGCGCCACCCTGCGCGCGGTGCACGTGCCCGGACATACCCTCGGCAGCCTCGCGCTGCTCGCGGACGACGGCCTTGCCCTCACGGGCGACTTTCTGTTCGTAAAGTCCGTCGGCCGGCCCGACCTGGCAGGCCGTTCCGCGTCGTGGGCGAAGCTGCTCTGGCAGAGTCTCGAGCGCGCGCGCCAAACCTGGCCTGGGGATCTGCTGGTCCTTCCTGCCCATTACGCCGGCGAGGCCGAGCGGCGCGCAGATCGTGCGGTCGCCGCCCGCTTCGACGTGATCAGCGCGACCAACACGGCCGCGGCAATTCAAGATGAACGCGTGTTTCTAAAATGGATTGCGGATCACACCACGACCTTTCCGGATGCTTACCGAACCATCAAAGAGACCAACCTTGGCCTGGTCGATGTTGGAGAAGCGGATGCAGAAATACTGGAGTCCGGTCCCAACCAGTGCGCCGTGGTGTAACCAACAGTCAGTAATGTAGTTACAGAACCTGCCCCGCCCGGCTGTGCAACTCCCCCTGGAGATCGCGTCTCTCATGGCGTCCCTAACCAGGTGCAGTCCATGCGTACGTCGCGGGTATTGGGCGCCGCCGCCCTGCTGTGCATCATCTCGTCTGCCCTGCCGGCCCAAGGCTGGATCGACCCTGTGCGGCCCATCCCGCAGGTCCCGAACGGCCCGATCGAGCGCCTCCGCAGTGCCGTGCAGGTCAGCATCAGCGGACGGGTGGCGCGCTTCACCGTGGAAGAGTGGTTCCGCAATAACGGGCCCACGCTCAGCGAGGGCGTCTATCACTTCCCGCTGCCCGGCGAGGCCGTTTTCTCGAGCTACTCCCTCTGGCAGGGGGATCAAGAGCTGCGCGGTGAAGCGATGGATGCGGCGCAGGCGCGCGCCATCTATGAAGCCATCGTCCGTCAGAAGCGCGATCCCGCGTTGATCGAGCTCGCCGGGCAGGGGTTGATCCGCGCGCGGGTGTTTCCGATCGGACCTGGCGAGACCCGCAAGATCACGCTGAAATACACACAACTCCTCGACCGCGCCGGCGACGCGTGGCGGTTCCGCTATCTGGGCGACCGCAATCGTCAAACCGCTCCGCGCAGCTTCCGGTTGGAAGTCGACAGTGCGGCGCGCTTCGGCGAACCCTACTCGCCCACACATCAGGTCCAGGTCACGCGTCGCGATGACCGCCTCGAGGTGACGCTCAGCGAAGGAAGCTCGGCGGCTGGTGACTTCGAGCTCCTGCTGCCGCTGGCCCGCGGGCTGATTGGGCTCTCGCTCGTGGGGCATCATCCAGTCGGCGAGGACGGGTACTTCATGCTGCTGCTCGCTCCCGGCGCCGCTGCCGACGCCGCGACGCTGCGACGCGACGTGGTCGCGGTGATCGACGTCTCCGGCTCGATGTCGGGCGAGAAAATTCAACAGGCGAAGTCCGCGTTGATTCAGCTGCTCGGCACGCTGCGCGAGGGCGATCGATTCCGGCTGGTGGCGTTCTCCGGTGGGGTGCGTCGCTACGCGCAGGGGTGGACCGGGGTGACGACCGATACGCGGCGCGACGCCGAAGCCTGGATTCGCAGCCTCGAAGCCGAGGGCGGGACGAACATCGCCGCCGCACTCGCCGAAGCGTTCGCCCAGACGCCGGCCGAACAGTCGCTGGGGGTGGTCGTGTTCCTCACCGACGGTCAGGCCAGCACCGGCGAGACGGACCCCGAGCGGATCGCCGCGAGCGCCGAGCAAGACCGCGGCAAGTTCCGCGTCTTTTCGTTCGGCGTCGGCGACGATGTGAATACCTATCTGCTCGACCGGCTCACCGAGCGGGCGCGGGGCACCACCGAGTACATCCGCGCCGGCGAGAACATCGAGCGCGCCGTCGGTACGCTGGCCGCTAAGGTCGTCAGTCCGGTCCTCACCGATGTGACGATTACCGCCGGCTCGGGTATCGAGCTGTATGACCTACAGCCCGGTAGCCTCCCCGACCTGTTCGCCGGAGACGAGATGGTCGTGCTTGGGAGATACAGGGGTACGGGGAATGGGGAATGGTCAGTGACGGTCCAGGGCCGGCGTAACGGTAAGCAAGAAGAGTTTCGTACGACGATTGGCCACCAGGAAAACGACAACGCGCGTTATATCGAGCAGCTGTGGGCCTCTCGCAAGGCGGGCGCGCTGTCGCGCGAGATCCGCCTGCACGGCCAAACGCAGGAGCTGATGAATGGCTTGAAGCAGCTCGCGCTGCGGTACGGCATCTTGACCGAGTACACGTCGTATCTGGTGCAAGAGCCCAGCGTCGCGCTGCGCCGGCAGGCCGAGGACCGGGTTATGCAGGCACCAGCCGCGGCACCCGCCGATCAAGCGGGTGCTGAGGCGGTGGGCCGAGCGGCGCGTGAGCGTTCAATGTCCGATGCGATGCTTCTCCAGGAGGTTGTGGTCACTGGAAGCGTGAATGCGTCCAAGCTGGATGAGATCCGGCGCGCGCGCTCGGGGATCAACCCGACCCAGCGCGTGGGCGGGCGCCTCTTCATCATGCGCGACAGCACCTGGACCGATCTGGGCCATGGCGATTCACTGCGCGTGGTGACCATCGCTCCGTATAGCGACGCCTACTTCGCCTTGCTGAAGGCCGTGCCGGATTTGCGGGAGGCAGCCGCACTCGAGCCGGCGGTGCTGGTAGCCGGGCGGCGTGCAAGCATCAAGATTGAGACCGGTGGCAAGACTCGCTGGCTCCCAGGCGAACTGGAGCGACTGGTGCGCGACTTCAGAAGCTGAGACGTGAGTGCCTGACGACATCGCCGAGGTATATCGCAGCACCTATCCCGCGCTCGTGCGCTTCCTGTACCGCAAGGTCTGGGACGCCGAGCGCGCGGAGGATCTCGCGCAGGAAGCGTTTGCGCGTGCCCTGGTCCATCGGCCGGAGAATACGCGAGGATGGTTATTCGTGGTGGCGGCAAACATGGCGCGTGACGAAGCGCGCCGGGCGGCGCGGGAGAAACGGCACCTGACCCTGCTGAAGAGCGAGCCGGATGCAGTGCACAGCTCGCCGGAGGAAGACATCGATGCCGCGACGCGCACCAAGCGCGTCCGCGCGGCGCTCGACGACCTGACGCCGCGGGACCGGGAAGCCCTCTTGCTGTGGGATGCCGGGATGTCCTACGACGAAATCGCCGCGCAAACCGGATTGGCGCGCGGCGCAATTGGAACCACGCTGGCGCGGGCGCGCCGGAGATTGGTCGAAGCCTATGATGCAGGACTGGAAGGAGGACAGCATGTCGCACGTGGATGAGGGAACGCTGCACGCGTATCTCGACCGCGAGCTGCCCTCGGCCGAGCGGGCGACGCTCGAGGCGCACCTCGCAGGCTGCGCGACGTGTCGCGCGAACCTCACCGAAGAGCGCGGGCTGCGTGAGCGGGCGAACGCCGTGCTGGGATCCGCTCGACCTGCCGAGCGTCCGGTGCCGCCCTTGGAACAGCTGCGGCGCGAACCCCAGCGTTCGCCCTGGCGGGTGCGCAGATCGTTCGCATGGGCCGCCTCGATCGCCCTGGCGCTCGGGCTTGGCTACTACATGCGGAGTCCCGGTGCATCCCCTGTGGCTTCCGTCTCACCGGCTCCGACGCAGGTTGCCGTCGCGCAGAATCGCGCCGTTGCGACTGAGGAAGACAAGACACCAGCGCGTCCCCAGAGCCAGCGCCGTCCGGGCGAGCGACAAGCGTCGCGTCCGGCAGTAGATGACGTCGTCGTCGTCGCACGGGAAGCTCCGAGAGGGGACTCCGCGGCACCCGCACTCAGACTCGCCGACTCGGTCAAGCTGGATGCCGGCGCGGTCTCCGGCGCGCTGGCCCGCGCTGAGCGCGATCGCGCTTCCGCAGCACCAGCGAGCGTCATCGTCGACGGGGCCCCGGCGCGCCAGCTGGGATCGACGGCGTGGCCGATGATCAATCGTCGTCTTGCGAGATCGATTCTCGGTGAGGAGCCCGTCGGGCTCCCGGGCCTGGCGACGTGCGCGTTCCGGCGCGCTCCGGGGACCGACGGAACCGTGGTCGTCGAGCAGGTACTCGACTCGTCGACGGTGATTCAGATCTTTCAGCGGCCCGCCTACCCCTACGACTCATCCGGGAGCGGATCCATCAATGAGGGC
>DASWEL010000106.1:0-2000 GCA_036394755.1 Gemmatimonadales bacterium
GCAAGATAAACCCGGCGGCGGGCGGCGCGCCTCACAGCACGCCACGGCCTGCCAGGCCATGCGCCGCGCCGGCGGGAGCCTCGAATCCATACGGCGCATATCGACCGTTGAGGAACAGCTCGGTGTTGTGTTTCCCGCGCAGCTTCCGTCCGTCGGGACAGGTAACCTCGACCCAGCCGTAGTGCTCCACGCCATAGACGCTGCGGGCCTCATTATCGCCGTACAGCGTGTGCCGGGCCGGTTGCGTCGAAAAATCGAACTCGTCCCACTCCAAGTACGGATACTGCGGCCCATGGTAGGTGTGAATGTTGCCGCCGTCCTTCCAGCTTCCCAGGTGATAGCCAACCGGCACTATCACATAGGGCGGAGCGGTGACTTCGAACGACAAGTGCCATTTCCCGCCGTCGGCGTCCACGACCTCGAGCTTGCCCTCCGAAACCGACCGTGTTCCGGCCACGAATTTCAACTTGTGGGTCGCGGAGGCGAGAATCAGCCTCCGGGACCAGCCCCAATCGATCACACCCTCGAACGGCGTTCCGAAGGCATCGTTCATGGCGATCTGGCGGCCGTCCTCGTCCTCGTGAAGATGAAAGTAGCCGCTGAACTCATCCGTCGCGAAGAAAAACGAGAACCGTAGCGCCCGGCGCGCCGCGGGAACCTCGGGCGGGGGCAGCCAGCGCGTGTGTCCCCCGAGCGGTGGACGACCCTCGTAGATGCCCCAGGAGTGGTCGCGGATCCCGAGCCAATCCGCGGCGTCCAGTGTAATACGCTGGCCATCGATCTCGGCCCAGCCCTCCACGCGCCCCACTTGGTTGTAGCGGCTCTGGTCGGTCGTGCGTCGGCCGCGGTTGGTCGCGAGGTGATGGGACGACAAATGTGCCGGCGCCTCGGCGAGCCAGCGCAGATCCCATTCCATCCCCGACGGATTCTTCCCGAGAACCAAGTGCATCTCCTCCATCGGTCGCGTGAATTGGAGCCTGAACGGGCCTACGGCCGTATCGATCTCACGGCGCCATTCGCGGCTGAACCGCAGCGTGCGCGTGACGCCGCGCCGATTGAAGCCCGCATGGCCGCCAATGACGTCGGCATTCGGAGTAATGCGGAACCCTGTCAACAAGTAAATGCCGAGCCGCGGGCTTATGGCGCCCCACATATATCCCTCGTCGAAGCTGAAGTCGGTGCTCGGGCTATACGAGACGGGGTACGGGCTCTGATGCACGGGATAGTCGTCGTACTTCGACAGTGGATACGGCTCGTGCGTCATGCAGATCCTCCGATGCGATAGTCAGATTATTCGGTCAGAAAGGCGGGCTCAGGAATACTGGGATGAACATCCCGCGTTCGCGATCGAGCCGCCGCTGGAGATAGTCTACGAGCGTCTGGTGGATCTGCGGCGGAATATCTACGGCCCGCAAGCGGTCGCGCGCCGCGATGATCGTCTCGACCGCACGCAGATAGTTTTCGTTCAGGGCGTCGGCTCCGATGACATCGAGCGGATCCACTGGGCGCGCGCCGAGAGCTGCCGCGGCGGCGGCGGCGAGGTCGGTTTCCCCGAGCTGCCTCAGCCTGTCGTTGACGAGCGTTAGAATTCGGCGCGCATCGTCGTTGTCCGCGGCGAGGACGCCCGCTTCGAGCGGCACTCGCAGAGCGAGGTGGCGCAGCAACTGCATGGCGCTGCGCAGCGTGCTCGCGCCCCACTTGTCCTGGATGACGGGTAGCACCTGATCCTCGAGCGCCTGAGCGATGCTCTCGAGCAGCTCCACGGTCGTGGGTCGCATCGATCAGCCTCCTGCCACTTTCTTGTTGTGGTACGGATTCGGCTGTCCGCGCATGACGAGGTTCGCGGCGCGGTGCAGATCCACCCCGGTGATGGCGCCGAGCAGATGCTCGTACACCTTGACCTTGCCATATCCGAGCGTCGCTCGGGCGAGGCGCCGGTATCGTCCGTCGAGAAAACTGTTCAATCCGTTGTTGAGCGAAAGCATCGATTTAAACGCATT
>DASWEL010000107.1:0-4182 GCA_036394755.1 Gemmatimonadales bacterium
TGCACCGCCTTCAGCGAAGATGCGATCCGGGTCTTCGAGGCGGATGACTTCGTGGAACTGCATCAGGTCGATGCGGTCAGTTTGCAGGCGCTGAAGACATGTGTCGATCTGCCGCGCGGCTTCCGCTTTGGTACGGCCATCGATTTTGTCCATCAGGAAGACCTTCTGACGGTAGCCGTCCTTGAGAGCTTTGCCCATGCGAACTTCGCTCGCGCCTTCGTTGTAATCCCAGCAGTTGTCCATGAAGGTAATGCCGCGGTCGATGGCCTGGCGGATGAGCTGAATCGACTCGTGCTCGGAAATAGAAGGCTGGCCGATGTGCCAGCCACCCAGGCCGATGATGGAGACGCGTTCGCCTGTGCGGCCGAGGGTGCGGTAGATCATTCCATCGTCACTGCTTTCCGCCAAAAGACTGTTTGAACCTGCTGCCAGCAAAGCCGCTGCGACTGCTCCCGCGCTGGCGGTCAAAAACTCTCGCCGACCCAGCTTGGACGGGCTATTCTCTTCTGTGGAGGTCGGATTTTGATTGTTCATTTGAATCACCTCGTTGATTCGGCAGCGACCGGCCCGGTCTGGACCATGGCTTCGTCGTCCTTGGCGGAGTTGCGTCTTCTGTGAATGCAGGCCGCGCCCCCTGGCGTGATCTCCACACCGGTCGCGTTCACCGCAACAGCGTCACCGTTGGCGACGAACATCACTGCACTGTTTGGCCCCCGTCAACGACCATGGCGTGTCCGACGACGAAGGCAGCCGCGTCCGAACACAGCCAGACGACGGCATTGGCGATCTCTTCGGGCCCGCCCATCCTTCCGATTGGCTCCTCCGAGATCACCCTCGCCCGCCCCTCCGCGGTGCCGCCGGTGAAGCGAGCCATCATCGGGGTATCGATGTACCCGGGGCAGACGGCGTTGACGCGGATGTTCGACGGCGCGTAGTCGAGGGCCGCCGCCCTGGTGAGGCCGATCACGCCGTGTTTCGCGGCGGTGTACGCGGGGTTGCCTTTGATGCCGATGATCCCGGCACCCGAGGAGGTGTTGACGATTGCGCCGCCCCCCTGCTTGAGCATCAGGGGGATCTCGTACTTGATGCACAGGAAGACGCCGCGGAGATCGATGTTGATGATCCGGTCCCACTCCTCCTCTTCCACCTCTGCGGTCGGGACCAACTTCTTCGGCTCTACACCGGCATTGTTGAAGGCGACATCCAGCCGCCCAAAGGCTTCGACGGTCTTGTGCAGGGCCGCCCTCACGTCCTCGCCCCGCGTCACGTCGCACCTGACGGCGAGCGCCCGCCCGCCTTGTTCCTCGATCATGCGGGCCGTTTCCT
Organism: Gemmatimonadales bacterium; assembly: GCA_036394755.1. Lineage (GTDB taxonomy): Bacteria > Gemmatimonadota > Gemmatimonadetes > Gemmatimonadales > GWC2-71-9 > 20CM-2-65-7. The sequence goes on from DASWEL010000107.1 coordinate 1,327, forward strand.
GGTTGCCCTGTTCCGACACGTCGGCGACCACCACGCTGGCACCCTCGCGAGCGAACGCCAGCGCCGCCGCGCGGCCGATGCCGCTCGCGGCCCCGGTCACGAACGCGACCTTTCCTGTGAAGTCTGCTCTTCCGTGCGTATCCATTCGTCTGCTCCTGCGGGGTTTGTTCAGAAACCTTTGGGTCGTGAAGTGGGTTGCGTCATGGACGCAGCAGCGTCTTGATCGCGCGACGCTCATCCATCGCGCGGTAACCCTCCGCGACTTGCTCGAGAGGCAGCGTCAGGTCGAAGACCTTGCCGGGATTGATCTTGCGCTTCCACACGAGGTCGATCAGCTCGGGCAGGTAGCGGCGCACGGGGGCCGGGCCACCGTGGAGGTGGACGTGCGAGAAGAACAGCTCCTGCCCAGCGACCTGGACGCCATGAGGAACACCGACGTAGCTCGCGTATCCGCCCGGGTGGGTGGACCGGATCGCCTGCATCATCGACTCCTGCGTGCCGACACACTCCAGCACGGAGTCGGCGCCGAGTCCGTTGGTCAGCTCCTTGATACGGGCGATGCCCGCGTCACCCCGCTCGGCGACGATGTCGGTCGCGCCGAACTCGCGTGCGAGTTTCTGTCGGGGCGCGTGACGGCTCATCGCGATGATCCGCCCGGCGCCCATCTGCTTCGCGGAGAGGACCGCGAGAAGACCCACCGCGCCGTCGCCGACGACCACGGCCGTCACGCCCGGCTTGACGTTGGCGGCGTCCGCGGCAAACCAGCCCGTGCCCATGACGTCCGAGAGCGTCAGCAGGCTCGGGATGAGGTCGTCCGGCGGAAGCCCTGGGGTGGCGACCAGGGTGCCGTCCGCGAGCGGGACGCGCAGCCGCCCCGCTTGCGCACCCCCGACGAGCTCCCGATGGACGCAGGACGTCTGGTATCCTGCGCGGCAGATCGGGCAGGTGTTGTCCGACGCAAAGAACGAGCCGATGACGAACTGGCCTGGCTTGATCGATTCGACCGCGCTGCCGACCTCCTCGACGATCCCGCAGTACTCGTGGCCGAACGGTGTCGGCTGCGTCACCGGCTCGATGCCGCGGTAGGGCCAGAGGTCGGACCCGCACACGCACGTGGCCGACATCCGGATGATCGCATCCGTCGGCTTCGTGATCCTCGGCTCTTCGCGCTCCTCGAAACGCACGTCGCGCGGTGCATACAGAACGGCTCCTCGCATGCTCTCTCCCTTCTCGAGCGTCACTTCTCGAGCGTCACTTCACGAGCTCGATCGTCACCCTCATGGCACCGGGGATATCGAAAGCTTCGACGCCGCGATTGATCGTTCCGAGGACGACGATCCCGGGGTCGGGTATCGGCTGACCGTCCTGGCGGTAATAGATCGCCACGTCCGGCCCGGGGGCCCAGTACGCGATCTGTCCGACCTCGTACGTGTGGGCACGCCTGCCTTCCTCCGAGATCGGCCTCGGCAGGTGCCCGTACTTCTCCCGCCGGAAGAGGTCGTTCATCGTGAGCGTCAGCGGCAGCAGCGAGGCGAAGTCCCGGCTGGCCTTGCTTTCGAGCAGCGTCGCGGTGAGGGGCGTGGCTCCGACCTTGAGGCGAATCTTCATCGCGCTCACCACCTTTTGTGACGCCGTCACGTTCGCCCGGCGCCGTGCATGATGGTAGCGCATGGTGATCCTACCTCCGGTCCTCGGCAGGCGCCTGGTATTTTTCGTCGCTGACCTTCTCCATCCAGTCGACGACCTTGCCGTGGAGGTGTTCCTGGATTGCGATGTGAGTCATGGCGGTGGTCGGCGTCGCGCCATGCCAGTGCTTCTCGCCCGGCGGGCACCAGATGACGTCGCCCGGTCGAATCACTTTGACCGGACCACCCCAGCTCTGCACGAGCCCGCAGCCGGCCGTGATGATCAGGGTCTGACCCAACGGATGGGTGTGCCATGCGGTCCGGGCGCATGGCTCGAACGTGACGCTGGCGCCGCGCGTGCGCGCCGGATCGGGCGCTTCGAATAGCGGGTCGATGCGCACGCTGCCGGTGAAGTACTCGCCGGGTCCCTTTCCCGACGGCTGGGAACCACTGTGCTTGATGTCCATCGTGTTCCTGTCTCCTACTTCGCTGGACGTTCCCTCTGCGCCCAAGTCCGAAGATAGCGGCGACCACGCTTGTCGACTATACCGGCAAAAGCGGATAGCTTGGTTAGATGAGCTCACCAATACCCCGGGACGAGCTCACCGTTCTCGCCGCGTTCGCCGCAGTGGCGGACGAGCGGAGCTTCACGAAGGCGGCGATAAACCTCGGCGTCAGCAGGTCCGCGATCAGCCACTCAATACGCACGCTCGAGGAGCGGCTGGGACTGAGGCTTCTCGCACGAACCACGCGTTCGGTGGCGCCGACGAACGCGGGAGAGCGCCTACTGGCGCAACTCCGTCCCGCGCTCCACGACATCCAGGCCGCGCTCGATGAGGTCGGCCAACTGCGAGCGAAGCCGGCCGGCACCGTCCGCCTGATCGCGTCACCCATGGCGGTGGCGATGGTCGTGTGGCCGAAGCTCGCGAGGTTCGTCCGCGACTACCCCGAGGTGGTGCTCGACATCACGACCGAAGGGGACAGCCGCCCCGATCTGGTCGCCGGGCGCTTCGATGCCGGCATTCACCTCGGCGAGTTTGTCCAGCGCGACATGGTCGCCGTCAAGGTCACGGGTGAGCAGCGCGCGGCCATCGTCGCCACACCGGCGTACTTCGCCTCACACCCGAAGCCGAAAACGCCACGGGACCTGACGGCGCACCGCTGCATCTGCCACCGCATCGGCGCGAGCGGGCCCGTCTACCGATGGGAGTTCGAGAAGCGGGGCAAGCCC
>DASWEL010000108.1:0-1834 GCA_036394755.1 Gemmatimonadales bacterium
GGCCTGCCGACCGTCCTCATGAACACCCACGAGCCGGCCGGCATCGGCACCGCGTTCGTGGTCGATGATTTCGGTGGCGCGCGCGCCATCACCGCCCACCTGGTGGCCGCCGGCTATCAGGATATCGTCCACATCCGCGGCCCGGCGAATGACTTCCAGTCGCTGGAGCGGGTACGCGGCTATCGTGCGGGGCTTGGCGCCGGCTGCCGCGCGCGGGTCATCGACGGCGATTTCACCGAGCAGTCGGGCTATCACGCGGGCCGCGCGCTCGCCGCGAGCGACACGCGGCCGCAGGCGGTGTTCGCGGCGAACGACACCATGGCAATCGGGTGCCTGTTCGCCCTCACGGAAGCCGGCGTGCGGGTTCCGCACGATATCGCGCTTGGCGGTTTCGATGACATTCCGCTCGCGCGCTTCGTCAGTCCACCGCTGACGACGGTGCGCGTCGACGTCGCCGAGATGGGGCGGCGGGCGCTCGAGAGCCTGGTCGTTTCCATCGCCGACCCGGACGCCGCCGGGCGTTCGTCGGTCGAGACGGTGCCGGTCGAACTGGTCGTGCGCGCCTCGTGCGGCGCGGATTCACGGGGTCAAACACCTTGCAAGGAGGCAGGCGGGTGATGGGCAGCTACGAACCAACGCGCGGGGCTTCATCCCGGGGACGGCAGGCATTGCCGCTACTGATGGCGATCTGCACGCTGTTGTCCGCTAGTACGGGCGCTGCCGGCAGTTCGCTGGCGGCGACGCCGGATGCCGCCGCCAGTTCGGCGACGCCCGCGTCAGTTTCGATCGGCGTGCTCCGTCCTGCGACTCCGGTTGCACTGGATCCATTCTTCGCGGATCTCGAGGAGCGCACGTTGCGCTTGCTGTGGGAGAGCGGCAATTCCGGCATGGGCCCCGCTCCCGAGCGCTATCCGACCCCGCCGCTCGCCCGCAACGCGGCGGGCTTCGGGCTCGACGGCAATCCGGCGGCCCCGGCGCAGGAGCCAATCGGGGTGCTGCGTGATACGAATTCCGAGGCCGCGGATGCCGCGCATTCCGTGGCCGTGGATCCGTTCTTCGCGGATCTCGAGGAGCGCACGTTCCGCTTCTTCTGGGAGACCGGTAATCCCAGGAATGGCCTCATTCCGGACCGCTATCCGACGCCCTCGTTCGCCAGCATCGCCGCGGTAGGCTTCGGGCTCACCGCCTACCCCATCGGCGTCGAACGCGGCTATATCTCGCGGCAGGCGGCGCGCCAGCGCGTGCTCGCGACTCTGCGCTTCTTCGCCACCGAAGCGAATCAGCACGGGTTCTTCTATCACTTCATCGACATGCGCAACGGCGCGCGCTCGAACGAGAGCGAAGTGTCGACGATCGATACGGCGCTGCTGCTCGCCGGGATGCTCTTCTGCGAGACGTATTTCGACGGCGATGATCCGGAAGAGATGGAGATCCGAACGCTGGCCGAGGAGATCTACCGGCGGGTGGACTGGACCTGGGCCCAGCCACGCCCGCCGGCGGTCGCCCTTGCCTGGACACCGGAAGAGGGGTTCGCGAGCCTCGACTGGAACGGTTACAACGAGGCGATGCTCATTTACCTGCTCGCGTTGGGCTCGCCCACGCACCCGGTCGACGAGCAGGCCTGGACGCGCTGGACCAGCACCTACGACCAGTTCTGGGGTACGCTCTACGACCAGACTTTCCTGGGCTTTGGGCCCTCTCTCGGCCACCAGTACACGCACGTATGGGTGGATTTCCGCGGCATCCAGGACGCGTACATGCGCGAGCATGGACTCGACTACTTTGAGAACAGCCGCCGGGCGACTTACGCGCAGCGCCGCTACGCCATCGCGAA
>DASWEL010000109.1:0-3071 GCA_036394755.1 Gemmatimonadales bacterium
CCGGGTGCCGCCGTAGGTGTCGATGATGAGCGTCGCCGGAGAAGCGTGGTCGAGTCATCTCGACGGCAGGACCACTCTTCCTCGCCCGCGTGACTAGCGGCGAGCTATGCACACCTCGCCCGCCTCGCAGTCACGCCGGGAATACTGAACCTGCGGGCAGCACGCGACGGGTACCGGGCTCGGACTACCGCCAGTCATCGAGCACGTCGGCGGTCTCCTCAGGCCTGCGCCTTTGTGGCCAGCCCGTGCACCCCGAGGCGTGCGACGTCAACGGCGACGGCGCCTGCAACGTCGGCGACGCCCTCAGGATCGCGCAGTGCGACGTGGGGCTCATCAGCTGTGCGTTCACCTGCGGGCAAGGATCGCAGGCTGGACGGCGCGAAGCTACGCTCGGCGGTTTCGCGCCGCCCGGTCATCGAGCCGGCGGCACACCTAGTGAATCCGTCTGACCGCCTCGCTGTCCTAACGTGCTCGGGCGACGACCAGGAAGCACTGCGCCCGTTCCGCACACCAGCGGAACCGTCGCCCCAAGCGTTCGGCGGGCTCCATCAGGGCTTCCCACCACCGCGGAAACCACCAGCCCAGCCGAGGCAATACGCTGTAGTAATGAACCTCCTCCACCACGAATCCGGTTTCGAGCAGGATCCGCCGTATTTCCCGCAGCGAGAGCGTATTGGCCGTGGCGCGGCGGCGTATCGCGTTCCGAACGCGGTACGCCGCCCCGAGCGGGCTTCGCCGATTCACGTGCACGTTCGCGATTAGCACACCATCCGGCCGGTTGAGTATCCGCCGGCAAGCGGTCAACGCCTCCAGCCGGAGGGCCGGGCCTGCATTCAGGAAGAAACGGAAGGCGGTCACCACGTCGACCCGACCGTGAAACTCTTCCCGAGTGATATCCGTCTCGACGAAGCGAGCGGTCGGGCACTTCGCCCGGGCGGTCGCGAGCATCTCGGGGGCGACGTCGACCCCGATAACCGTGCGAAAGAGCGGGACCGCGATTTCGGTAACCCGCCCCGTGCCGCAGGCGAAGTCAAGGACGCTCTCCGCTCCCGCTTCGGCCCGCGCCCGAAGCAGCCGTTCGATCAGCGGCCGCTCGATGGTCTCCCATTGGCGCCGATAAAAGCCGGTCTCGTAAGTCTTGGCGTAGATCGCTGCATATCCCGGCGCCGCGTGGGCCGCCCGATAATCGACTGCCCGACCGCTCGGGACCAATTGACTGCGCGCCGATCCAGTCATGACCGGGGAAACATCATCCGGAGGCCGATCGCTCCGATGATCGGCACCCGATAGCGGAACTGCAGATAGGTTCCCGCAATAGCGTAGGCCACCGAATCGGTCAGTCGAGAGTCGAGTAGATCGCCATGGACGGCCTGGTAACCCGCGACGAACGCGCGCTCCAAGGGCGATATTCGCTCCCGCCGGAGACGGGTGAACTGGCGAATTCCTACCAATCCGCGGAGACAGGCCACCAGCGATCCGATATCCAGGTAGATCGACCCCCAGGTGCTCGGATGAGTCGTGAGATACCATGGGTTCGGTGAAGCGTCGAGCACGACGACCTTTCCCTCGCCATCCTTCACATGAACATTGCCAAACCCGAAGTCGCCGTGGAGAAAGGCCTGCGGTGTCTGTGCCAGGCACGCGACGGCATCGGCTCCGGTGCGGTGTCGGAAGAACCGCGAAAACGATGGCGGTGGCGACCAGTCGACCCGCTCGGTCAGTGACAGCTCACGATGGACAGAGGCCAAGGCACGACCGGTGCGCTCGAATAGCTCCGGGATTTCGGAGCCGGCTCCGGGCCCCGTGGTATACGCCAGGTAGAACGACCGGAGCGGTGTCAATCCCGTCAACTTCTCGTAGGTGATCATCTGCACGTTGTAGTCGACCGCCAACACGGCCGGAGAGACGAACCCCGAGTTCGCCGCGACGCGGCTGAGTTGCTCTGCTTTGGCCCGCTCCAGGTCGACGAGCCCATCGTATCGCTTGACGAAGCCATTGGATGACCGAACCGGGTCGACCGCCGAATGGTGCGCAGGGTGAGTCATGGCTCAACCGGTGTGGGGGCGGGACAGTGTCCGCAGATAGACGCCCGAGCGGGCCGAACCCGCTTCCGGAAGCGTGAGTGTAGCCCGGGTCGGACCTGTCCGGCAAGAGCGTTCTCTCACGTCGGTGGCGGCATTTCGCCACATGCACTTGGGCCCGCGACGTTTTGCCACAGGAAGGTTGGGCCATCCGTCCTCATCGACGTGCACAAGAGCGGGCGCACTGAATTTTCGGCTTGACCCCCAGCAAGCACGCGGGCTACCGCATCGCGCTGACCTGGTCGGGGGCGGGTCACGGGACTATACCGTATGCGGTGCCGCAGCCGGCCGTTAATTTCCCCCGTATCCCTGCTCAACGTTTGACCTTAACGCTTGCTGTCGCGGCCCAACCGGTCCTCGCCACGGCGGTCGCGGCAGTCCCCTGCGGCGACGTGAACGGGGACGGGGTCGTCGACATCGGCGACGCGCTCGGCGTCGCCCAGTTCGACGTGGGGCTGCGCCTTTGTGGCCAGCTCGCGCACCCCGAGGCGTGCGACGTCAACGGCGACGGCGCCTGCAACATCGGCGCCACATGCAACTGGCTTGGCTCGCGAATACCGACGCAGGCGTCATGATTGGGGATTACATCTCGACTTCGATTATCCCCAGTGATGGACTTGTTCTTCCGGTATTTGCGTTAGCCAACCTACCGCATGGAAGTACCTTGCATGAAGCGACGAACGCAACCCCACGGGGTATGGTAGCGGGTGAGGCGGTCCGCGTTCAGCCGCTCGAAGGAGTCGCTCCCGAGTTCGCGATACGGCTGGCCGTCGCGCAGGACGTGGTAGGCGAGGACGAGGATGCTGTGGGCGACGGCAACGATGGCCTTCTTTGTCGCCGCGGCGCTTGACGAGCCGGCGGTACTGGGCGGCGAGGTAGGAGTCGCGTTTGCGGACAGCGCCGCGGGCACTCTCGACCAGGGCCTGGCGCAGGGTGCGGTTGGCCAAGCGGGTGCGGCCGCTCAGCCGCTTGCCCGGGCTCTCATGGTTG
>DASWEL010000110.1:0-20123 GCA_036394755.1 Gemmatimonadales bacterium
ACGCGGCGTCGCTGCGTCAGCCTTGCGGCCATTGCGCAAGATTCCCCACTGCTGCCTCCCGTAGGAGTCTGGGCCGTGTCTCAGTCCCAATGTGGCTGGCCATCCTCTCAGACCAGCTACCCGTCGTCGCCTTGGTGGGCCGTTACCCCGCCAACTAGCTGATAGGCCGCGAGCCTCTCCGTCGGTGCCTTACGGCTTTCCTCATCTGGGGATGTCCCCAAACGAGCGTACGCGGTATTACCCGGCCGTTGGGCCGGCTATCCCCCGCCGTCGGACAAGTTGCTCACGTGTTACGCACCCGTCTGCCACTGAACTGGAGTTGCCCCCAGTCCCGTTCGACTTACATGTGTTAGGCACGCCGCCAGCGTTCGTCCTGAGCCAGGATCAAACTCTCCAATGATTGGAAAATTCGAACAGCTCACCGAACGACTGGTACATCTGTCGTCCGAATCACAATCAGAATGAAACCCCTCGCGGCGCGGTTCTGACAAACGCGTCCGCTCAAATGGGGCCGCACTCCACACACTCGATCATCAATTCTCAAAGAGCGTCCGCGCAAAAAAGTCCGCGGAGAGACGCGGATTCTAGCCGCGGTGTAGGGGTGAGTCAAGGGGGTCATTTATTTGAAGATACGGCCCCTCAGGGGAGTCTAATTCCGAGCGATTTTCGGCCGGAAACGATGTTCAAAACTGAGGTACAAGCGCGACGACGAGCAGGCTAACGTTTTTCAATCTGTGGACGAACGTGCTTTTCATAGCAGTCGGGACAATAGCCGTGACTGAATTGCGCCTCGGATCGCTCCTCGACATAGCGCTCGATCGATTCCCACTTCTCCGAGGCATCGCGGATCCGTTTGCAGTACGCGCACATCGGCAACAAGCCCTCGAGCTGTTGCACATGCTGGCGCAGTCCGAGGATCCGCTCCGCGGCTTTGAGCCGCGCCCGCAGCTCGTCCATGTCGATCGGCTTCGTGATGAAGTCATCGGCGCCCGCCTCCATGCCCTCGAGGTAACGCTTTTTGCCGCCGGTCGCGGTGACCAACAGGAAATAGGAATAGCGGTCGGTGGCGCGCACCCGCATCCGGCGACACAGCTCGGGCCCGTCGATTTCGGGCATCGACCAATCGGAAATCACGATCGGGAAGTAGCCGAGCTGCAGGTTGGCCCACGCCTCGCCGCCGTGCTCGGCCTCGGTGACCTCGTAGCCGAGGCCCTTGAGGACGGCGCTCAACGTCATGCGCGCGACGGCGTCGTCTTCGGCGAGCAGGAGATTCATGGCGAATGCGCCCGGGAGGATTCGAACCTCCGACCAACAGCTTAGAAGGCTGCTGCTCTATCCACCTGAGCTACGGGCGCGCGATGCCAAACTTAATGCGTTCTAGCGTCCCGATATACGATACCCTTAGTTTTTCCTGCAATGCGCGCTCCTGCGAGACTCGTCGCCCCGGTCCTCCTCGCGCTCGTGGCAGTCCCACACATGGTCTCCGCACAGACGGACGAGATCCAAGTGTACGATGGCGGCCTGGCGGCGCCGGGCAAGTTCAATCTCACGCTCCACACCAATTTCACTCCCAAAGGCCTGACGACCCCGGCATTTGCCGGCGCCTTCCTGCCCGACAAATCGCTGAATGGGGTGCCCGAATGGGCCTACGGCGTAGCGACGTGGTTCGAGGCGGGACTCTATTTGCCTCTCTACAGTATCGGTACGAGAGACGCTCATCGCCGCGCGATGCTCGATGGCGTCAAGCTGCGCCTCCTGTTCGCCGTGCCGCGTGCGGATGATCGTACGTTCTTCTACGGCGTAAATTTCGAATTCAGTTACAACGCCAGGCATTGGGATCCGAAGCGCTTCACCTCGGAGATTCGACCGATCATCGGTTGGCACTTGTCTCCGGTGGACATCATCGTCAATCCGATTTTCGACACCTCGTACGACGGCCTGAAAAACTTGGACTTCGCGCCGGCGACTCGAGTCGCCTGCGATCTCTCCGATACGTGGGTACTGGCCGTCGAGGAGTACGACGATTTCGGACCACTGCACCAGTTCTACGCCGGAAATCAGCAGGCCCATCAACTCTACGGGGTCGTCGATCATACGACCAAGGGCCTGGACATCGAGGCCGGTATTGGATTCGGACTGACCAGCGCGTCGGACAGGATCACCCTGAAGCTGATCCTGTCGCGCGATCTCAACTGACGCTCTGGTCCATTTTGCGGTCACACCGTACCATGTAGGCACTCATGACCAACGCCCTCGTGAACGAGGCCCACCCGGAAGACGTCGTCTCCACCGACGAGCGTATCCGCGCCGACCTCGCCCGCCTGCTGCAAGCACGGCTTTTGCGCGAGAGCACGCTCGGCGTCTGGGTGCATCCCATCCTCATCGCCGTCGTCGTTGCACTCGCCTGGCCCGATGCGCCCCACGATCTGCTGCTCGGCTGGGCCGGCGCAGTCGTGTTCACCGCGCTGCTGCGGGGTGCGTGGATCTACGTCTCCTCGACCCGACCGCTGACCGAGCGGGCGGTCCGCACGGGCGTGCGCGTCAGCGTGACCCTGCTCGCCATCACCTGGGGGGTGGGCGGCGCGCTGGTACTGCCGGTCGTGCCGTTCGAGACCACCGCACTCATCCTCGTAATCCTGGCCGGCCTCATCGCCAGTGCGCTGACGACGCTCGCGGCCGATCCCTTGAGCATCCGCGGATTCCTCGCCGGCATCGCTCTCCCCGTCTTCGTGTCGCTGGCCACGAGCGATCAGCCCCATCACCAAGCGGCTGCGATCGTGGTGGCCGTCTTCACGCTGGGAATGGCGGTCGTGGCGCGACGCGCGCACCTCACGCTGGTCGATCACCTCCAGGTCACGGCGCGCCTGGCGGTGAGCGAGGAGGCCGCCAAGCGCGCCGAAGGGGTGATGCGCGAGGCCCGCGACCTCGCCGAGCGCGTCGCGCGCGCCCGCTCCGCATTCCTCGCGAACATGAGCCACGAGATCCGCACCCCAATGAACGCGGTGCTCGGCTTCGTGGAGCTGATCCTCGATACCGAGCTGACGACCGAACAGCGCCGCGCGCTGGAGCTCGTGCGCTCGTCCTCCGAAGCGCTGCTCATGATCCTGAACGACATCCTCGATTACTCCAAAATCGAAGCGGAGCACCTCGAGCTCGAATCGATCCCGTTTGACGTGTCGAAAGTGGTCCACGCCACCGCCAGCCTGCTCGCGGTGCGGGCACGCGAAAGGCACCTCGAGCTGCTCGCCGACGTGGCGCCCGAGGTCCCGCGCGCGGTGCGCGGGGATCCCACACGTCTGCGGCAGGTCCTGATGAACCTGATCGGGAACGCGATCAAGTTCACGGAGCAAGGCGAAGTCGTGGTCTCGGTCACGACCGGCGCATCGTCGAATGGCAACGCCCAGCTGCGCTTCGCCGTCCGCGACACCGGCATCGGGATCGCCGCCGAGCATGTCGACAGCATTTTCAAGGAATTCACTCAGGCCGATTCGACGATGACGCGCCGCTACGGCGGCACCGGTCTGGGCCTCGCGATCTCACAGCGGCTGGTCCGGTTGATGGGGGGTGAGCTGGCGGTCAGCAGCGACGTGGGGCGCGGGAGCGAGTTCTCGTTCACGCTCGCCCTGCCGATCGAGACGGCGTCTCCCTCCCGTTCGACCGCCCTCGCGGCGCTCGGCGGCCGCCGCATGCTGATCGTGGACGACAATCAGACGAATCGACGCATTCTCCGCGAGATGCTCGCCGCCGAGGGCATCAAGGTGGACGAGGTCTCGACCGCCGCCGAGGGGCTCGCCGCCCTGCGGGCTGGGGCGGCAAAACGAACGCCGTACGACCTCGCGATTCTCGACGTGCAGATGCCCGACATGGATGGTTTTCAGCTCGCGACCGCCGTGCGAGGAGAAAAAACGCTGCGGCGCACCAACCTGCTGATGCTGACATCCGCCGGACAACGCGGCGACGGCGAGCGGTGCCGGGAGCTGGGCATCCGCGGGTACCTGACGAAACCGATTTCGCGCGCCGATCTGTTGGAAGCGCTCGGCACCGTGCTCGCCGGCCCGCCGGAGGAGACCGGGACACCGGACGTCGTCACCCGCCACACGATCGCGGAATCGCGGCGCTCGCTGCGCGTGCTGCTCGCGGAAGACAATCCCGTCAACCAGCAGGTCGCCGTCGCCATGCTCGTCAAGCGCGGGCACGAGGTGCACGTCTCGAGCAACGGCCGCGAGGCAGTGGACGCGGTGCGACAACGCGACTACGACGTCGTGCTGATGGACATTCAGATGCCGGAGATGGATGGCTTCGAGGCCACACAGGCGATTCGCGCGCTGCCCAAGGGCAAGGATTTGCCGATCATCGGCCTCACCGCACATGCGCTGTCGGGAGAGCGCGAACGCTGCCTGTCCCGCGGCATGTCGGACTATCTCGCCAAGCCGTTCAAGGGCCACGAGCTCTTCGCATTGGTGGAAGGCAGCGTCGAGCGCGGCAGCGCCGTTGCCTCCCCCGCGGCGGAGGCTCCCGCCGAACCGGCCGCGCCGCCTGTCGATCTCGAAGGATTCCGCGCCACACTGCGCGAGGCGGGCGCCGAGCAGGCGTTGTACTCGATTGTCGACACGTTCGTGCGGCAGGCGCCGGATCGCCTCGCCGCCCTCGCCGCGGCGACCGCTACCGGGGCGGGTCCCGAGATGGCGAAGGCTGCCCACGTGTTCCGGGGCGCGTCGGCCACGATCGGCGCGCGCGAGCTGGCCGAACTGCTCGCGCGCATCGAAACGAGCGCCCGCGCGGGCGAGATCCAGGAAGCGCAGGACGTCTTCGAGCGTGTCAGTCCCCTCACCCACCTCGTGATCGATTATCTGCGCCAGCAGCAGCGCGTCGCGCTGACGGAGGAATAATGCGAATTCTGCTCGCCGAGGATGACGCCGTCGCCGGACAAACGCTGACCGCCATCCTCACCGCGCAAGGCCACGAGGTCACGGCGGTGGACAACGGCGTCGACGCGTGGGGGTTGTGGCTGGTCGCCCACCATCGGGTCGTCGTCTCCGACTGGCTGATGCCGGCGATGGACGGCATCGAGCTGTGCCGCAAGATCCGGTCGCGTCCTCCCGGCCCGTACACCTACTTCATGATGCAGACGATCCGGACCGGACTCGGCAATTTTCTCGAAGCGATGCAGGCGGGCGTGGACGATTTCATCACGAAGCCGATCATCCCGGAAGAGCTGGTCGCGCGGCTCAACGTCGCCGAGCGCATCCTCGGCCTGCGGGAAGAGCTGATGACGCTGGAAGGGCTGCTCGCGATGTGCAGCTACTGCAAGCGCATTCGCGACACGGACGGCGTGTGGACCCCGCTGGAGCGCTACGTCGAGCAGCGGTCAGCTGCGCGGTTCAGCCACGGCGTCTGTGAGGATTGCTACGAGAAGTACCTGCGGGCGCAGATCGACGGCTAAATCGGGGCGGCGGGATTCGAACCCGCGACCTCCTGGTCCCAAACCAGGCGCGCTACCGGACTGCGCCACACCCCGTCGTGCGTCCGCGGCATCAACTTACCAACAGCGCCGCAGCGCCACCATAGCGCTGATGGGCGCGAACGTATTCGCGCCCATCTGGTCCGGATCCTTCGCACCCCTTCAGAACCCGTCGCAAGATATCGAGGTCTGATAGGCGATCTCGTTCGCCAGCAGCTTCTTGTTCGGGGCAAAACCAAGGTACCCGTAATATCTCGCTTCCAGCGTGACGAGCCCCGCGATGACTCTCCCGGCGCCGAAGCCATACTCTATCATTACAGGGTTTTGGAATTCGTCGACGATAATGACCTTGGTAGCCGAACAAGTATTAGTGAAGTAGCCGTGAGAGCTGGAGTTCCAGCCGTCAAGATCATTTTGGGGCCCGGCGTCCTTGATCGGCCCGCAGTGCCCATTGGAACCGCACGGGAGATCGTCTTCGATGATCGGATGGTCGGGATCATTGATGTCGTTCAAGTCCGAGTACCGAACGACGTGCTGGACGCCGCCGACAAAGACCTTCCCCTCCCACGTACCGAGGTTGTGTCCGACATCCGCGAGATTCGCCGACAGGACGCCCCCCTGCGCAACCCAAATCTCAATGTCCTTGCGGATGACCCCGACCGGCGTGCCCGGGAACAGATTGTCATAGTACGTCTGGTTCTGATCGGAGGGGATAATGATTTCCCGGAACGTACTCAGGTCGGTCGACCCGATCTGATCGGACGTGATCATGCAGAAGTTCATGTCTTGCGCTATCAGCTCCGTGACGTCCGCGCCCAGAGGATTTTGGTCCGAAGGAATACTGAACAGATACCATGGGACGACATCCTGGATGAGCAAGACCGTTTCGCCGCCTACGCAGGCGAATTGTCCACTGGCCTGGACCCGGATCGCCGCGACCGCATTGGTCGGAGCACCCATGGTGCTGAGCACCGGGGCCGCGCCGCCGGGCAGATTAGGCAGACTAGGCAGATTAGGCACCGCCAGGAAACTTGGTTTCGAGTCGGTTGGGGATCGATCCGAACAACTGGTCAGAACCCCGATGCTGACAAACATCAGCAGTCCAGCGAGGCGGCGAGACATAATGCCCTCCGCGGTAGTGGTTGCGTTCGCAAGCCGAGCTCGCAAGCCGGCTGGCGGACGAGCGTCATCACTGGCCGGGGATCGACTGCGTAGGGGACAGGCGGGGGATTGCTCCGACGCGGCGGCCTCCGGCCAACACGTCGTCAGCGGCAGAGTCCGTGCCGCGAGAGTTTGCCGGTCGCCCGCGGATTGATGCGTCAACGCGCCGTGGGACCGTGGCTACATCGACACCGACGAAATCGTGTCGGGAGAACTGCGATGGGATCTCGTTGCGTCTACGTTGCAAGTTGGTGCGGCGGTGCGACCACTACGTGGATCGCCGTAGCAGCACCTCGATCAGCGCTCGGAATGCCCGACCTCGGTGGGAGACGCGGTGCTTCGCGGCAGGCGGCGCCTCCCCGAAAGTCATGTGCAGCTCGGGCGAGTAAAACAGCGGATCGTACCCAAAGCCTCCCGCGCCGCGCCGCTCGGTCAGGATGAACCCGTCGCAGGTCGCTTCGACGATCTCCGGGACGCTGCTCGGCGTCGCCACAAAGGCGACGACACAACGGTAGTGCGCGGTACGCCGCTCCTCGGGCACGCCCGCCAACTGCTCGAGCAGCAGTGTGTTGTTCTCGGCATCCGAGCCGGTGGCCGACCAGCGGGCGGAGCGTGGCCCCGGCGCACCACCCAACGCGTCCACTTCGATCCCGGAATCGTCCGACACGGAGGGTAACCCGGCGCGGGTGGCGTAATAGCGGGCCTTCGCGACCGCGTTCTCGACATAGCTCATGCTGCGCTCGAGATCGGCCTCTTCGGGCAGCGGTTGGAGCAGCCGGTCGGCAGGAAACGAGATCTCAAACGGCAGGCCCGCGAACAGCTCGCGAATCTCACGCGTCTTGCCGGGGCTGCGCGTGCCGACGAGGAGCTTCATCAGCCCCGCCGCAGCCGCTCGAGCAGCCTCGTCGTCGATGTGTCCTTCACGAGCGGCACACGCACCACGCGACCACCCCACCCTTCTACTTCGTTCGCCCCGACGATCGCCTCGCGCGCGTAGTCGGCGCCCTTCACCAGCACATCCGGGCGCAGCCGCTGGATCAACGCGAGGGGCGTGTCCTCGTCGAACAGCACCACGCAATCGACCGCCGCCAGCGCGGCAACCAGGCGCGCGCGTTCAGCCTCGGCCACCACAGGCCGGTCGGCCCCTTTGCCCAGGCGCCGCGCCGATGCGTCGCGGTTGACGCCGACGATGAGCGCGTCGCCCTCGGCGCGCGCCGCCTCGAGGAGGGCGACGTGCCCGGTGTGCAGCAGATCGAAAACGCCGTTGGTGAAAACGACCCGGCCCTGAGTGGCGCGCCAGCTCGTGGCGGCCTCGGGCGTACGGACCTTCGCGGCCGTGTTCAGAGCGGCTGCACGGCTCTGGGATGCAAAGAGAAGCTGTGATTGAAGAAGGGCAGCGACACCGATTCGCTGTAGCGCGTCTCGATGACGATCTCACGCGGAAAGGCTGTGCGCCGAATGACCAGATTGGATCCTGCCGCTTCGGGCAGGCCGATCTCCTCGATGGCCGCCTGAATGCGGCGCCGGATCGTCCCATCGTCGAGTCCGGACGCAATGCGTGTTTCCGTCTGCATCTCATCGAGCAGCCGATAGTAGCGGAAGTAGACCTCGCCGATGTTCACGCCGTAGTACAGCGCCGCAACAAGGAGCAGCAGCGAGAGCAGGCAGCCGCTGGAGCTGGCGCCGCGCCGCGAAACGAAGAGCCTCACCATTGCGACTGCGCCCCGTCGACGATCTGCTGCACCAGCTTCGCGAGCGCCGCTTTGCGTCCGTCCTGCTCGTTGGGCGGATCGTAGTCGCCATCGACAGACAGTCCCTGCCGCTTCCACACGCTCGTGCCTTCGCGCTGGTTGACGATCTCGACGTCCACGATGATCTGCACTTTGCGTTTCGTCACCGTCGCCTGCCCTACACCGGCCAGGACGCTTTGCGGCACGTCCGGATCGTAGCGCACGACGCGGCCGCGGACGATCGCGTCGGCCGTCGCTTCGGTCGCCACGCGTAGTCCGAGGCGGCCTTCGAGCGCCTGCCGGACGGCGTCACTCACTTCGGCGGTCAGCCGCGGTTCGGGGGTGTCGTTGTCGAACGGCATGATGGCGACGGTCTTGACGTTGGGGAGGGTGCCGCCCTGAAATCCATACGGGCACCCCGCGAGGCACACGCACGCCGCACTAGCGACGACTGCGCCAGATAGCCGGCGCAAAGACCTGTGCCGTATCGTACGCCACCACCGTAAGCTCAAATCGGGCCCCCCCCCCCCGCGCCGCCTGTGGGAAGTCGATGCGCGCGCTCGCGGGATGCGCCAGTGTGTCGACTCGCGACCAGCTGCGCGCGACCATTTTACCCTGCTGCCGCCACTCGGCTTCCAGCATTCCTCCGCGACGCGCGCTGTCGGGCGGGGTCATGAGGTAGTCGAGCGTATCCTCCGGCTGCGCGAACCGCCATACGAGCCGCCGCGTGTGGCGCAACGAATCCACGAGCTGCATCCCAAACACGGCCGCATCGTCCGCGGGCCGCCGCACCATGGCGAATGCCGCCCACAACATCGGAACCGCCGGCACGAGCGAACGAAAATCCTTCTCCGGATCCGCCCACAACACCGAGTCGGCGATGATGACCGCCGCGCCACTGCCGAGGCCCAGCGGTCCCACGTAATCGAATCGCAGAGTGTCGGGCGGCGCGATCCGGACCGTGCCGCGCCCCGCGTACTTGACCCGCTCGTCCTGATAATGCCATCGAAACCGAATCAGCGCTGGCGCGCGGGGCAGGGTTGTGTGGGCCCACTGCGCCGCGCTGTCCCGACTCGCCGGCGCCAGAGCCATCGGCACGAGCGGCGCGGGTAGACGATACCCGGGACAAGCCGCCAGCAGTGCACAGGCGCCAATGTAGGAAAAGGAACGGCGCCCGGTCAATAGTTGAAGCCGAAGAAGAAGTCCACGAAGCGACGATTCCGGGTGCTCGCCGGTAATCCGTACGCGTCGACGTTCGGAGTTCCAAGTCGATACCCGATGTCGAGCCGCAGGACGAGCGGCGGGCCGATCGGCATTCGCAATCCGAGGCCGCTCGCGCCGAGCACGCCGCGGTTCGTCGTCGTCTTCGACCACGCGCGTCCGTAATCGACGAACAGTGCGCCCTGCACGCCCGGAAAGCGTGCCGCGCCAAACGGGAACCCGATCGTGAGAAAGTCGAGGATGGGGAACCGGTACTCGGCGTTGACGAGCCACGCGCGCGTGCCGGCGACGTAGCCATACTGCGGATAGCCGCGCAATCCCCACGAGCCGGCAATGCTGATGCGCCGCGGCCGCTCGCCGCCGGATACGTAGCCCTGAATCCGCAGCGCGACGGCGCTGTGCTGCGAGGTGCGCACGTACTTGCGCCAGTCGGCCGACACCAGCCACGAGTCGAAGCGGCCGTGACTCAAATCGTTCACGAGCCCCGTGGTGAAGTTGTAGCGCTCGCCATCGATCGGGCCGGTCGGAAGCCAGAGCGTGTTGTCTTTGACGTACGTCAGGTAGTTCGACGCGAGCCAGCCGATACGGCGCGGCTCGTCCACATCGTCCGTTCGGATGTCCAACCGATCCGAGCGCTCGAGGCGGTACTCGCCCACGACACGCCGGAAGCGGTTGATCGGATACCGCACCTGCGCGAACATGCCGTACGACCGCTCTTCAAACAGCGAATTGAAGTCGCCTTCGTAGAACAACCCGCGCTGGCGGAACGCGCCCACGCCCCAGTTGACGCGGCGCGACTGATTCAGGTAGAACGCGGACCCACTGATGTTGTCGACCAGACTTCCGAAGCCGGCGCTCTGAAACGAGGTCAGCGACAAGAACACCTGATGATCGGACAGCAGATCGCTGAACACGAAGACCGCCCCCTGCGCCGAGCCGAGACCCGGCGCGACGGCGGCATCGCCGGCGGCGAAGTCGAGACTGAATTTTCGCTCGTAGGGAGTGCCATCGGCGCGCGCGTACTGCGGATGCGACAACTCACCCCACGTCCACGCCGCCGCCGGCAGGCTATCGGCCGCGGCCAAAGTGAAGGTGCTCGTCGCTTGGTTCAGTGGCGGCGCGAGATAGATATTGAAGCTGAGATCGGCAAACCCGCCGAATAACAGGCCGCCATGCGCGCCCGGCACCCACTGCGGATCGAACGCCCCATTCAACGTCCTCGTCTCGCGCCGCCCCGTGCCCGTGGAATCGATCGAGTACACCTGAAATGTGCCGTCGCGGTCGGAGGTGAAGTAGATGCGGCCTTGGCCCCCCCCCCACCCCCCCCAGCGCGGCGCCTCGTCGCGCCAGTCACCGTAGGTGAGATAGCGGATCGCGCCGGTCGGGAGATCGAGCGCGAACAGATTGTGCGCGCCGCTCCTGCCGAAGGGCGTGCGGTCGGAAGAAAAGACGACCGTCCGCCCGTCCGGACTGATGGTGGGGTCGAGGTCCTCGTAGCGATCCGAGGTGAGTCGCTCGAGCCGTCCCGCCAGCGAATCGCCCGGGTCGGCGAGCCACAGTCGGTAGAGATCCGAATACCCGGACTCGGACAGGCCGCTGAACACGACGCTCTTGGCGTCGGGCGCCCAGGCCGGCGAGAGAATCGAGACGAGCTCCCCAAACTGATAGCGGCCGATGACCTTGCCTTTCTTCAGATCCCAGAAGAACAGCGCGTCGCGGTCGGCGTACTTGCTGCTGAACGTCGCGACGCCGTGCGGATTCACGTCGATCCGCGACTCGAAGAAGTGGAAGGATTCGAACTGCTCGCTGCGCTCCCCCTGCACCACCGCCCGCCGCCCCCGCCCGTTGAGGCTCTGCGCGTAGATCGTCGTGTAGCCGCTCGCGGGCGAGAAGAACAGGAATGACGGCGCGGAATCGCCGGGGAGCTGATACGCCGTCGGCTTGATCGCGAGCTCGGTGAGCTTGCGTGCGGTGATCGCGAGCGGCGGCTGGCTGGCGACGGCGGGATAGTAGTGCTGGCGCATCCAGTATTGCCATTCGTCGGACAGCTGGTCGATCGTGCGGCCGTAGACGCCGGCGAGCGCCCCTTCGAAGCTCGAATACTTCCAGATGTCGTTGTACAACTCGAGAATGCGCCACTCGCCGTACCGCTCCGCCAGGAACCGATGGATGCTGCCGCCGACCGGGTACACGAGCCCGCCGTAGGCGTACGCCAAATCGGGCAACGGCGGCAACCGCCCCGCGATCGTCATGTCGCGCAGCACCATCTCATCGCGGGTGTCCTCGCCCGCCGAGAAGAACTCGGCCAGCCCTTCGGTCCACCACAGCGGCATTCCGGCCTGGCGGAAGCGCGGGTACCGCCCGAACGTTTGCGACGCGAGGCTCAGCTGGAAGACGTGCACCAGCTCGTGACGGATCGTATGCCGGAATTCGGCGTAGCTGCCGCGGAACGGCAGCGCGACGCGACGCTTCAGAAACTCGGTGACCCCCAGCAGACCTTCGGGCGGGATGAACGGCAGGATGTTGGTCTGCTCGAAATCGCTGTGCGACGCGTAGACGATCAGTGGAACGCGCCGCGTGACGCCGTGGTTGAAGCGCCGCTCGAGCGCCTCGTAGCTCTCCTCGGCGTACGCCAGCGCCACGCGACCCAGCTCTTCTTCTTCGGGATAGTAGTAGAGGTCGACGTGCTCGCCGCGCAACACGCGCCAGTCAAACCGGCGGTACTGAATCTTGTTTTGCCCGAAGTAGCCGTACTGGGCGGATAAGGTGGAGGGAAACGTGATCGCCACGGCGATGACACAGGTTAAAACCTGTGCCCAATGAACCACTGCCGTTAACGGCAGTGCTTTACCGGGCCCATGCTTCAGCATGGGAATTCGCGCGCTCATCTATGAATGCTCCGGATGCGATCGCCCATCCCGATCGCGTTGAGCACGGCCGCGCCACCAGCGCCGGTTACGCGACCAAATATTGTGTAAATGCCGTCCAGGTGGGGCTGCGCGGAGTGCGTGATGAAGTACTGCGTGCCTCCCGTGTTGGGGCCTGAGAGCGCCATCCCCACGGTGCCCGTTTCGTAGCGGACGGGATTGATCTCGTCGCGGATCGCGAAACCCGGCCCGCCCCAGCCGTCACCCCGCGGATCCCCGTCCTGCACCACGAAGTTCGGCACCACCCGATGCCAGCGCGTGCCGTCGAAGTAACGCCGGTTGACGAGGTCGATGAACACGGCCACGGTCAGCGGGGCCTCGGTAGGCAACAGCTCGATGTCGAGCGTCCCGCGATCCGTCTCCAGGAACACATGCGGATTCGTACCCGCCAGGGCGGGCGCCAGCCAGCGGCGCGCGACATCGCGATAATCGGCGAGCGTGCGGCCGGTCGCGATGGGCAGGACGGGACCCCAGGCGTCCCGCGTGTCCGGGAGAGTATCGGTGGCGAGCCGGCGCACGAGATAGTCGTCGGGTCGAGGCGTCACCGCCACAAACTTCGTCGCGACGAGGCGGCGGGCGTCCGGTGACAGCGCCGCGATCGCGCCGAGCGCGGAGACGGCGGACAGACGGGCGTCGTTGAACGGATCGCGTTCGGCCCGGGCGTAGGCGGCGACCAGGAGATCGATGTCGTCGGGGGTGGGATGCCGGGCGAGGAGGTCGGCCGCGACGCTGCGCACGGCAGGATCGGCATGCGTGAGCAGGCCGCGCGCGCGCGCGAGCAGCGGCGAATCGTTCGCCGGCACGATGCGCTGCAACGCTTGCAGCGCCTGCGCGACGACCCGGCCCTCCGGGTCGGCGAGTTGTCCTTCCAGCCGATCGCGCGCGCGCGCGGCCCCGAACGTTTCCGCCGCGACGCTGCGCCAGCGCCAATCGGCGTCGTTACCGACCGCGACGGCCGCAGCCACGCCGGCACCGCTGTCCGCCTGCGCCACGGCGATGATTGCCTGGCGTTTGAGCGCAAAGACACTGTTGGTGAGCCGGGGACGCAGCGCCGCGAGCGCCGCAGCGCCCCGCAGCACTCCCAACGTCGTCTCGGCTTGCACGGCGACGCCGATGTCGCGATCAGAGACGAGCGGCACGACGGCACCGGCAAGTGTGGAATCACGGAACGACGCGAGCGCGCGCAACGCATTGATGCGGATATGCGCGTCACCATCGGCCAGTAGCCGGCGGAGGGCGGCTGTCGCCTCACGCGGATCAAGACGTGCGGTGTCGAGCAATGCCTTGCTGACTCCTCGTGCGGCCACGGTGCGCGTCTGCGCGTCCGGATCGCTGAGCGCCCGGATCAGCGGGGCGGCGCCCGGGGCCGCGCGCAAACGCGCAAGCGCGTAGAGCGCACGCCAGCGTGTCGCCGCGTCAGAAGCATCGGTAAAGCGGACGAGATCGGCGATGGAGGCGCGCGCGCCGAGCCGCCACGATTCGAGCAGCGCGGCATTCACGACCAGTGTGGGGGCTCCCGGCGATGCCGCCGCGAGGATATCACTGAGGGCCCGGGCGCCATCGTCTTCACCGATCTTGGCGATCGCCGTCACGGCCTCGAGCTGCGGCACGCCCTGCTCCGACGACGACACGGCGCGGACCTTGTCCAGCAGCAAGGGGATCGCGCGCGTGTCCTTGAGCAATCCAAGTGCGAACGCCGCGGCCGCCTGGACGGCGGGCACCGAGTCGTTGAGCACCGGAAGCAGGAGATCGACACCAGCGGCGTCGCCGATCCGTCCGGCGGCCAGCGCGCCTTGGCGTCGCACGGCAGGATTAGCGTGGCTCAAGGCCTCGCGCAGCGCCGGGAGATCGAAGCGGCGAGCATCGGCCGCTGCGAGCAACCCGGCAAGCACACCCACGGTCGTTTCGTCCGCGGCCGCGCCCGGTTGTTGGGCCGGCGCGGGTCGCGCCGCGAGCAGCGCGGCAACCAGAAGAAGGCTAGAGACGGACCGGGTCTGCCGTGGGTTCGAGGAGCTCACACACGTGCTCCGGAAGGCGCGAGAGCGTTTGTTGTTTGTTCAGCGCGATCAGCGACGTTTCGGCAGTGGCGAGCAGCTCGTCGGTCTCCGCCCGCTCCACCGCGTAGCCGAAAATCACCCGCCGCGAGGCCAGGTCCCGCACCCAGCAGCGGATGCGAATCATATCATCATAGCGCGCCGGCTGGCGGTAGCGGACGTGAACATCCGTGACGGTGAGGTACGTCCCCTGCTCTTCCAGGTCCTTGTAGGACATGCCCCGCTCACGGAGGTGCTCCGTGCGCGCCATATCCATCCAGATGAGATAGTTCGCGTGGTAGACGAAGCCCATCTGATCGGTTTCGGAGTAGTTCACGCGGTGGAGCACCGCGTTGATTACGGGGGGAGTCTTACTCGCCGTAAGGAATCCAGATGTTCTTTACTTCCGTCGCGCGGCGGAGGAACTCGCGTCCCTCACCCTGAAGCGTATCGAGCCAGTCGCGCGTGCGCGCCGACGCCCAGGTCCGCTTCATGTTCGCGGCCGACGCGAGCTCGACCGCCTTCACGCCCGCGGGATTACCGAAGTACCAGATCCCGTCCACGTCGTCGTGCTCGGCGAGTACCTTCGCGAGGGCATCCTTCGCACCGGTGATCACGTTGATGACGCCGTCCGGGACGTCGGACGTCTCGAGCACCGAGTAGAACTCGGTCGCGGCGATGGGCAGCGGCTCGGAAGGTATGACGATGACGGTGTTGCCGAGCGCGACCGCTGGCGCCACCAGCGACACGAACCCGAGCAGCGGAACGTCGTCCGGCGCCGCGATGCCGATGACGCCGACCGGCTCGTTCATTGCGAGCGTGACGCCGCGGATTGGCGTGTGGTGCACGGCGCCGTCCCACTTGTCGGCCCAGGCGGCGTAGGTGAACAGCCGCGCGATGCTTGCGTCGACTTCCTGACGTCCCACCCTGGCGGCGAATTCGTCGGCGCGCGTCGCGAGGTTTTCGGCGATGAAATAGAGGATCTGGGCGCGCAAGTGGCCGCTGGCGCGTCCCCACCCTTCGGCGGCGTGCGCCGCCTCGACGGCATTGCGCACGTCCTTGCGATTGCCCTCGGCGACTTCGCCGAGCACTCGGCCGTCCGGTCCGATGATCTTGCGGGAATAGCCCTGATCGGGGCGCGCCTGCTTGCCGCCGATGAACACTTTATAGGTCCGGTCGATCGGAGGGAGCGGTGCTACGGGGCTCGGGGCTCGGGCCTCGGGACTCGGAGCGGTCAGTTTTGCAGTTCCCAAGTCCCGAACCCCGAGTCCCGAGTCCCACTCGGCCTTCAAGTACTCATACATCCCCTCGCGCCCGCCCTCGCGCCCGAACCCCGACTCCCGATAACCCCCGAAACCCGCTGCCGCATCGAACAGATTCGTCGAGTTGATCCACACGACGCCGGCCTTGAGCTTGGGGGCGACGTCGAGCGCGAGGTTGATGTTCTCGGTCCAGACGCTCGCCGCGAGGCCGTACGGCGTGTTGTTGGCCAGCTCGACCGCTTCTGTCGGCGTGCGGAACGTCATGCTCACGAGCACCGGGCCGAAGATTTCGACCTGCGCAATGGTCGCGGCGGGAGAGACGTCGGTGAACAGCGTCGGCGGATAGAAGTAGCCTTCGGTCGGGCACGCCCAGGACGGCTGCCACATCTTGGCGCCTTCCTCGACGCCCTGCTCCACGAGCCCGCGGATGCGCTCGAGCTGCACCGGTGCGACGATCGCGCCCATGTCCACGGCTTTGTCGAGCGGCGACCCGACGCGCAGCTTCTCCATCCGCGCCCGCAGCTTCTGCGTCAACCGGTCCGCAACGCCTTCCTGCACGAGGAGCCGCGAGCCGGCGCAGCACACCTGGCCCTGATTGAACCAGATCGCATCGACCACGCCTTCGACGACGCTGTCGAGGTCGGCGTCCTCGAACACGATAAATGGGCTCTTGCCGCCCAGCTCGAGCGTCAGCTTCTTGCCGCTGCCGGCTGTCGCCTTGCGGATGATGCGCCCAACTTCGGTCGAGCCGGTGAAGGCGATCTTCTGGACGTCCGGGTGTTCGACGAGGGCCTTCCCCGTCGCCCCATCGCCCGTGACCACATTGAACACGCCGGCCGGCAGGCCCGCCGCCTGCGCGATCTCCGCAAAGCACAGCGCGGTGAGCGGGGTGAACTCGGCGGGCTTCAGGATCACGGTGTTTCCCGCCGCGAGCGCGGGCGCGACTTTCCAGGCGACCATCAGGAGCGGGAAATTCCACGGGATGATCTGCCCGACGACACCCACCGGCACAGAGCCGGGGAATTCGCTGTCGCGCAGCTGGGCCCAGCCGGCGTGATGATAGAAGTGCCGGGCGACGAGCGGGATGTCGAGATCGCGCGTCTCGCGAATCGGTTTCCCGTTGTCCATGCTCTCGAGCACCGCGAGGAGCCGGGAGTGCCGCTGCACCTCGCGCGCGAGCGCGTACAGGAAGCGGGCGCGCGCATGCGGGGTCAAGCCGGCCCAAATCGGCGCCGCGGCGTTGGCGGCCGCAACGGCCGCATCCACATCCGTCTTGCTCCCCTGCGCGACGCGCGCCAGGACCGCCTTCGTCGCCGGGTTGATCGTCTCGAAATACTGCCCTTCGGCGGGAGCGACCCAGCGGCCGTCGATAAAGTGCCCGAAGCGTGCGTTGTCGTGCTGCTTCAGCCACTCGAGCGCGGGCGCGTCGCTTTCCGGCGCCGGCCCGTATTCCATCGTCTCGAACAGCTTGGCGACGGTCGTCATTAGACCATCGGATGCCGGTGGGCGGCCGCGTACCGGCCGGTCACGAAGTGCTCGAGCTGGCGCTCGATATCGGTCAGCAAGGAACTGGCCCCCAGCCGGAACAAGGCCGGCCTGAGCCACCGGTCGCCGAGCTCTTCCTTCATCAGGATGAGCCAGTCGAGCGCCTGCTTCGCGGCGCGGATCCCGCCGGCGGGCTTGAACCCGACCGCCGCTCCCGTGCGCATCTCGTATTCGCGAATCATGCGCGCCATGACGACGCCCACCGGCAGGACGGCGTTCACCGGTTCTTTGCCGGTGGACGTCTTGATGAAGTCTGCTCCGGCCATCATCGCTACCATGCTGGCGCGGGCCACGTTAGTGAGCGTCGCCAGCTCGCCGGTGCCGAGGATCGCCTTCATGTGGGCGCGCCCACACGCGTCGCGGAACGCACGGACTTCGGCGTAGAGCGCCGGCCAGTCGCCGGTCAGCACGTGCGCGCGCGTGATGACGATGTCGATCTCGTGCGCGCCGGCGGCGACGGACGCCTGAATCTCCTCCAGTCGCTGTGCGAAGGGACTCAGCCCGGCGGGAAAGCCGGTCGAGACGGCGGCCACGAGAATCCCCGAGCCCTCGAGCGCCGCCACCGCGGTCGGGACGAGCGCGTGGTAGACGCAGACGGCTCCGACCTTGATATCGAGATGACCGACGCCGAGCGCGTCGATGAGGTCCTGGCGCAGGGGCCGACGCGCCTTGGCGCAGAGCCGCAGCACGTTCCCAGGGGTGTCGTCGCCCTGGAGGGTCGTGAGATCCATGCAGGTGATCGCTCGCAGGAGCCAGGCGGCCTGCCATTCCTTCTTTACGGTGCGGCGCGTGGGGATGGTAGCGGCGCGGCGTTCGACGGCGCTGCGGTTGACGCGCAGCGCGCGGATGACATCGAGATCGAGCGGCATCCCCGCGTTGCGATCGTCTTGAAGAACTGGACGAACCGCCCCAGCCCCCGCCCGTATCCGTTCCGAGAGAGCCTTCATGTTGGCGGGAGAATGCGAACCGCCGCTGTAAAAGTCAACGCGACGCGGGGACTCCCGCACCCAACCGGCATGCAGTGACCGCCTGCGGCTCCTGCGCGCGCAGGCACTGCTCCTCCCGCTCGGGTGCGCTCGCCAGCAGTGTCGCGATTTCCTCGCCCAGCGCCTGGTAGCAGGTCGGCCCGCCCGCCTCGTGCCCGACGATGTGGCAGAACGAGAACGCCGCTTCGGTGGTCGCCGTCCAGTCCACGAGGGCCTTGGCCGCGCCGAAGTAGCATGAGGGACGGTAGGGCTCGCTCGCCTTGTTGCACAGGTCCGCCGTCTTCTGCGGGTCGCGAGCCGTGTACGACGTGATGTCGCGGCCAAGGCTCTGGAAGCAAACCGGTCGCACCTGGGCGGGCGCACGCTCGCACGACTTCGCGGCGTCGGCCATGTCGCCGTGATTGAGATTCAGCATGACGGAGGTCTGCATCTGATAGCACGCGTGCAAGTAGCGGTCCGCCATGATCGAGCAGGGATAGAGTGGATCAGCGGGATCGAGCGCCTTGAACGTCGTCGCCGCCATGTGATGATGGCTGTGCGCGGCGAGCATCGTCGCGGGATGATGGGGGGCGGTTGCGTTGATCACGCTCTCCATGAACGCGCCGCCATAGCATGACTCGCGATCCCATCCATCCGAGAGCAGATCGCAGTCTGTGAGGGCACGCGGCAGGTCGTGCGCGTAAAGCATGGTGAGCCCGTGCCCCATCCCGTGCACGCACTGGAACAGTACCCAGCGACTCGCGCCCGGACTCTTGAACGGTTGACACAGCGCTTCGACCTCGGACTGCGTCACCTGCTCGCGCGCTTCAAAATACGCCTGGATCACGCCGTGGCGACAACCCGACGAGAAGCCGTCGCCACAGGCGGTGAAAGTCGCGGGTATATCGGAAGAAATGCCGAACGCCTCGATCCCGATACCGTGAGAGTATTCATGCGCGTGCTCCGCCGCGTCGGGGTCGGCGGCGGCGACCGCGTCCAGCGTCGCCACCGCATCGGCGACACCGTGATTCTTGAGGCGCTCCGAGAAGAGCTGCGAGTAGCAGGTGCGGCGCGCCTCGGCGACAAAACGCCGGCACGCGTCGCCCGGACCACCCGCCCACGCCGGGGCGAAGCGGTTCGCGGCGACGCCGGTGACCGCGACGATGCCGAGGGCGATCAAGACCCTTTGCGTTTGCGTCATGGCAGAACAGTAATGTGCTTGCGTGCGTGGTTCCAGCTTCCTAAGCTTGGGCCGTGTCGCGCCAGAACGAAACCAGGCGGGTGATCATCGTGGCGGACGCGCACCTCGGCCAGGTGCCGCCCGCCGTCGGCACAGCGTTCCACACGTTTCTCGAGGAGATCCCCGGGCCTGGGGACCACCTCGTGCTGATGGGTGACCTGTTCGACTTCTGGTTCGAGTATGGCTCGGTGATCCCGCGCCGGCACTTCGGCACGGTTGCGAAGCTGCACGCCCTGCGGACGCGTGGCGTCCCCATCACGTTCGTGGGCGGCAACCACGACCGCTGGGGCGGCGACTTTCTCGTGCACGACCTGGGCACCTCGTTCCATCCGGGGGAAGCCGAGCTCGACGTGGCGGGACGCCGCGCCTTCGTGGCGCACGGCGATGGCCTGACCGAGCAGCATTGGAGCGCCCGGGTGATGCACCGGGTCACCCGCCACGCGGTCACGATCCGGGCGTTCCGGATGCTCCATCCCGACGCGGGCTTCTGGATCGCGCATCAGCTCTCCCGCAAGCTCGCGGACAACACGCGTGACCGGGCCGTGCTGGACCGGGCGGAGCGGGCGCAAGGGCAGTAC
>DASWEL010000111.1:0-5271 GCA_036394755.1 Gemmatimonadales bacterium
TGCTCACCGGGCCCAACATGGCCGGCAAGTCCACCGTGCTCCGCCAGGTCGGGCTCTGCGTCGTGTTGGCGCAGATTGGTTCGTTCGTGCCGTGTCGCCGTGCGACGATCGGGGTCGTGGATCGGTTGTTCACGCGGGTCGGCGCGTCCGACAACCTGGTGCGCGGCCAGTCGACCTTCATGGTCGAGATGAGCGAGACGAGCGCGATCCTGCACGCCGCGACCGGCCGGAGCCTGGTGCTCCTCGATGAGATCGGGCGCGGCACCTCGACCTACGACGGCGTGGCGATCGCGTGGGCCGTGACCGAGTGCCTGCACAACAGCATCGGCTGCAAGACGATCTTCGCGACCCATTATCACGAGCTGACGCAGCTCACCGAAGAGCTCGAGCACGTCCGCAACTTCAACGTGGCGGTCCGCGAGGTCGGCGAGGAGATCGTGTTCCTGCACCGGCTCGAGCCGGGCGGCGCCGACCGCTCGTATGGAATTCATGTTGGCCGGCTCGCGGGACTCCCTGCTCCCGTCGTCACGCGCGCCTGGCAGGTGCTCAAGCTGCTCGAAGCCGGGCATCACGTC
This sequence comes from Gemmatimonadales bacterium, assembly GCA_036394755.1. Classification (GTDB taxonomy): domain Bacteria; phylum Gemmatimonadota; class Gemmatimonadetes; order Gemmatimonadales; family GWC2-71-9; genus 20CM-2-65-7. The sequence continues at coordinate 576 of DASWEL010000111.1, forward strand.
GCAAAACAACCGGCTCCCCCGCCACTCGATGCAACTCAGCTCGGGTTGTTCCGCCAGGCCCCCCCGAGCCCCGATCCCCTGCTTCTCGAGCTCGACGGTCTCGATGTCAATTCGCTGTCGCCGCTCGAAGCGTTGAATCAACTCGCGGCGTGGCAGAAGCGCCGGAAGGATGGAGGCTCCTGACGTGCGATCGACGGCGCTCGTGGCGTTTGCCCTGACCGCGTGCCGCGGCGGATCACAGCAGTCCAGCGGGCAGACGAGCCAGGCGGCGCCGCCGCCCGAGTCTGAAGCGCCGGTCGCGCTCAATCCCGACGTACCGATCGCGTATCCTCCAGCGCTGTTCGAGCAGAAAGTCGAAGGGGACGTGACGCTGCGCCTCTTCGTGGACTCTACGGGCAAGCTCCTCCCTGAATCCACGCGCGTCGCGGAGCCGAGCGGCTATCCCGCGCTCGATTCGGCGGCGCTGGCCGGCTCGACGACACTGCGGTTCGCGCCTGCGAAGCGTCACGGCGTCGCGGTGGCCACGGCGTTCCTCCAGCCGGTCGAATTCCGCCAGGTCGGCACGATACGCACGGGGACGGTGACGCTGCCTCCGACACCAGCCCCGACGCCGCCGCCGGCTGCTGCGCCTCCGCCCGCTGCGAGACCGAGACCCCGTCCGCCGGTCGTCCGGCCGGACACAACGGGGAAGGGGGCCGACACAACCAGGGTTCGCCCCCCGTCCGTCGATACGACTCGCCCACCGCCTGACACAACCAAGGCGCGCACGGACACGAGTGCCACAGCACACTAAGCCGTACGCCAACGTCCTCGAGACGATCGGCTGGACCCCGCTGATCCGGATCAACAAGGTCACGCGCGGGATCCGCACGCCGGTATTCGGGAAGGCGGAGTTCTTCAATCCGGGCGGCTCGGTCAAGGATCGCATCGGTCTGGCGATGATCGAGGCGGCCGAGCGCGCGGGAAAACTGAAGCCCGGCGGTTTGATCGTCGAAGCGACGTCGGGCAATACGGGGGTGGGGTTGGCGATCGCGGCGGCGGTGAAGGGGTACCACTGCATCTTCACCATGCCGGACAAGATGTCGCAGGAGAAGGCGCGGCTGCTGCGCGCCCTCGGCGCCGAGGTCATCATCACCCCAACCGCCGTGCCGCCCGATCATCCGGACAATTACATAATGAAAGGCCGCTCCATCGCGGCCGCGCACGAGAATGCGATCTTCGCCGACCAGCACTACAATCCCGTGAATCCCGACGTGCACTATCACACGACGGGACCGGAGATCTGGGAGCAGACCGAGGGCAAAGTCACGCATTTCGTCTGCGCACCGGGCACTGGTGGCACGGTAAGCGGTGCGGGCAAGTACCTGAAAGAGAAGAATCCCAAGATCCGGGTGGTGGCGGGCGATCCGGTGGGGTCGATCTACACGGACTACGCCAAGACTCGCCACAAGAGCGATGGAGCCCCGTACAAAGTCGAAGGCATCGGCGGCGACAAGATTCCCACGTCATTGCACTGGGATGTGATCGACGAATGGGTCGTCGTGAGCGACAAGGACGCCATGCAGATGGCACGCCGGCTGTCGAAAGAAGAAGGACTATTCGTGGGCGGGTCGACCGGCGTGAACGTCGTGGCCGCGCTCGATGTGGCGCGCCGGATCGATGATCCCAAAGCACTGATCGTGACCGTGCTGGCCGACACGGGCGAGCGCTACCTCAGCAAGGTCTACAACGAGGAGTGGCTGCGCGAGAACCAGCTCATCGACGACGAGCGGCTGACGGTGGGGCGGCTCGTAGCTGCCAAGAACAGCGACGCTCCGCCGTTGATCCATGTGGCGCCGGAGGCCTCCGTCCGCCAGGCGCTCAATCTGATGTCGACCTACAACGTGTCGCAGGTGCCGGTGCTGGACGGCGATGATGGGGTGGGTGCCATTTCCGAGCAGGCGCTGATGGCCCGCGCGATCGGCCAGCCGAAGATCCTCGACAGTGCCGTGCGGGACGTCATGGACCCGCCGTTCCCCGTCGTCGACAGCGAGTCGCCAGTCGCGCTTTTGACCACGTTGCTGTCGCGGACGACGCCCGCCGCCTTGGTGCGGGGCGGGCGCAACGGTAAGGTCCTGGGCATCGTCACGCGCTACGACCTGCTGCACCAGCTCGCGGGCATCCGCTGATGCGGATTACCGTGCTGACGGGTGGCGCGACCGCGGAGCGCGCCGTGGCGTTTGCCAGCGCCTCCCAGATCGTGGCCGCACTCCGTGGCCGCAAGCACGAGGTCCAGGTCGTCGATCTCGCCGGCGGCCTCCTGGACGACCGCGCCGAGGGTGAGCTGCTGGGCGGCGCGGTGGGGCTCACGCCGCCGACCGTCGATGCCCTGGCGGAGCGCGAGCGGCACATGCTGTCGGAAGGGCTGGCCGAGCTCGAACCGGTCCGGAACGCCGAGGTGCTCTTCCTGGCGGTGCACGGTGGCGCGCTGGAAGGGGGCACGCTGCAGGCTGTGCTCGATGTGGTTGGGGTGCCCTATACCGGCAGCGGGCCGCTCGCGAGCGCGCTGGCCATGGATAAGGATCTCTCCAAGCGGCTGTTTCGGGCGACGGGCGTGCCCGTCCCGGCGTGGTTCATGACCCCGGTTGGCCCGGAGGACGTGAGCACGGGGCTGGGCTGGCCGGTGATCGTCAAACCTTCCAAGCAGGGGTCTTCCGTCGGCCTGACGCTGGTGAAGAAGGCACAGGACTTGGACAATGCGGTCAAGCTGGCGGAACGCTATGACGACGAGGTCATGGCTGAGCAGTTTATTCCGGGGCGTGAGCTGACCGTGGGAGTACTCGGAGACACGCCATTGCCCGTGGGCGAGATCGTCCCCAAGCACGAGTTGTTCGACTATGTGACCAAATACACACCCGGAATGTCGGATGAGACCTTCCCTGCGAAGATCGATACGCTGCTAGCCCGACAATTGCAGGAGTATGCGGTGATGGCGCACCGCGCCTTGAAGCTCAGCGGCTATTCACGGATCGACTTCCGGGTGAGTCCCGAGGGAGACATCTTCTGTCTCGAAGCCAACTCCCTGCCGGGAATGACCCGCACAAGTCTGTTTCCACAGGCCGCGCGGGCGGCGGGGATCCCCTTTCCCGAGCTCTGTGAGCGCATCGCGAGCTTGGCCCGGAACAACCGGGCTATCTAGGGGGGATAAAAAACCAAACGCCCTAAAGGACGCGTAGGAGAACAGATGGGCCCGCAGCGGATGTACGGTTTGACTCCATGGGTACGGCGACTGCTCGTCGCCAACCTGCTCGTGTTTCTCGTTCAGAGCACGTTGTTCACGAATCCGGACTATTCCAGCGCGTTCGCATTTTCGCCGCAGACCGCCTGGGAGCACCCCTGGACCTTCGTCACGTACATGTTCTTGCACGCGGGGATTTTGCACCTCGTGCTCAACATGCTCATGCTCTTCTTCTTCGGCCCATCGGTCGAAGACCGGATGGGCGGCCGCGTGTTCGTCCTCTTCTATCTCCTCTGTGGTGTCGGGGGGGCGGCGTCGTCCTTCATTCTGAGGCAATTGGTGCCGGTGGAACAGATCATCGGCGCGTCGGGCGCAGTCCTCGGCGTGGCGGTTGCCTTCGCTTGGTACTGGCCTAACGATGCCGTGCTGATCTTCCCCCTCCCAGACCCGATTGCAGCGAAATGGCTCGTCACGTTCCTCATCGGGTTGGATCTGGCGCTGGCGTTGATCGGCGCGACCGACGGCATTGCCCATATCGCCCACCTCGGCGGTGCGGCGACCGCGCTGCTGTCCCTCAAGGGGCAGGACTGGCGCGCGACGCGCGGCGCGCGGAGTGCCCGGCGCCCGCCGGAGTCGAGCGTGCTCGTGTCGCAGCCGCCCCGGGTCAGCCGCAGCGGGGCGATCCCGCCGTCCGCGCGAGCGCCCAAGGCGCGCGGCGAGTCCGACGCGCGCGCCAACGCCGAAATCGACCGCGTGCTCGACAAGATCATCGCGAGCGGTGTCGACAGTCTGACGCCTGCCGAGCGCAAGTTTCTCACCGAAATCAGCCGCCGGTTGCGTACGCCGCCGAAGGCGTAGTGTCAAGTCGGAGTCGGTAACAGGCGACATTGATATCCGCTGACCGCCTTCCCAAATTGGGCGGCAACCAGCGCAATGCTCGTCAATCTCGTTCCTGAGTTCCTCGCGACGCTGGCCGCGCCAGACCCTTCCGCGGCGTACCACGAGTATCTCGATCGCCATCGTCCCGTGTTGAACGCGTACTGGCAGAACTACGTGATCGATCCCGAGTCGCCCCACGTCGAGTCGATCATCGCGACGGCGCTGCGCGCCGATCGCACCGATCTCAAACGCCTGCTCGAAGACGTGGACGTGGTCGCGGTGGGCGAAGACGCGCTGCGCCGCGCGACCGAAATGCTCGAGGCTGATTGTCCGGTCGATCTCTACGTCATGGTCGGCGTGGGCGCGGCGAATGCCGGCGAGCTGGTCGTCGGCGGGCGCGGGATCGCGTTCGTCTGCCTCGAGCACTTCACCGGGCGGGCGAACGCGCAAACCTACGGTATGGGACTCGCCCCCGAGCTGTTGCCGCTGTGGATCGCACACGAGGTTGCCCACGCGCTGCGCTATACCGCGCCGTCGAGCCGCGCGGCGATGCGGCGCCTCGTCGGCGAGCTGGGTGGTTATTACGACGGATGGGAAATG
>DASWEL010000112.1:0-6772 GCA_036394755.1 Gemmatimonadales bacterium
CGGCGGTGGCTCCGCCCCACCCGCCCGCGTAGCTGATATAACTGGGCGAGGCCGAAGCGGTCGGCCCGGTCCACGATCATCGTGTTGGCGTTGGGCACGTCGAGGCCCGATTCGACAATCATCGTGGAGACGAGGATATCCACCTCGCCACGCACGAACTGGCCCATGACGGCCTCGAGATCCGTCTCGCGCATCTGCCCATGTGCCACCGCGAGCCGCGCGCGCGGCGCGAGCGAGCGCACCCGCGCCGCCACGGTGTCGATCGTCTCGATGCGATTGTGGACGAAATAGACCTGGCCGCCGCGATCCAGCTCCCGTGCAATCGCCTCCTCGAGCAGCGCATCGTCCCACGGCTCGACGAACGTCAGGACGGGCGAGCGGTCCTTCGGCGCGGTCTCGAGCAGCGCCAGGTCGCGCAGGCCGGCTAGGGAGAGGTGCAGGGTTCGCGGAATCGGTGTGGCGGTGAGCGTCAATACGTCCACGCTCAGCTTCAGCGCCTTCAGCCGCTCCTTGTGCCGCACGCCGAAGCGATGCTCCTCGTCGACGACCAGCAGGCCAAGATCCTTGAACGTGACGTCCGCCGAGAGCAACCGGTGAGTCCCGATGACGATATCGACCTCGCCGGCGGCGAGGCGCTCCACCAGCGGAGCCGTCTCCTTGCTGCTGCGAAAGCGTGACAATACCTCGATGCGCACCGGGTAATCGGCGAGCCGCTCGCGAAAGGTGCGGCCGTGCTGCTCGGCGAGAATCGTCGTGGGCACGAGGACCGCGACTTGCTTCCCCGCCTGCACCGCCTTGAATGCCGCCCGCACGGCGACCTCGGTCTTCCCGTATCCGACGTCGCCGACGAGCAGCCGGTCCATCGGGCGGGCACGCTCCATGTCCCGCTTGACCTCGTCCGAGGCGCGCCGCTGATCCGGGGTGTCTTCATAAAGGAAAGCGGACTCCAGCTCCTGCTGCCACGGCGTATCGGGAGGGAAGGCAAAGCCCGTGGCGACCTGGCGTCGCGCGTAGAGGTCCAGCAACTCCGCGGCCATCGCCCGGATCGCGGCCCGCGTCTTGTCCCGCTGCCGCTGCCACGTCTTGGCGCCGAGCCGGTGGAGACGCGGCGGCGGCGCGTCCCCGTCGCCCGCGGTGCGGTAGGGCTCGAGCTGATCGATCCGGTAGAGCGGCACGTTGAGCCGATCCCCGCCTTCGTACTCCACGACCGCGACCTCGAGCGTCACCCCCTCCGCGCCGACAGCGATCGTCTGCAGACCGCGGTAGATCCCGATCCCGTGCTCCAGATGCACGACGTACCCCCCTGGGGTCAGTGGCCGCGAGGCGGCGGTCGAGACGGCGCTGCGATAGCGACGCGGGCGCCGCAGCCGCCGTGCCCGGCGGAAAATCTCGTGATCGGTGAGGACTCGCAGCGTCGGCATGATGAAGCCACCGTCGAGGGCGCCGACCGCCAGCGTCGCACGATCAGAGCCGATCAGCTCTTCCAATCGCTCGAGCTGTCCCTCGTTATCGCAGAGGATCACGGTCGGTGGAGGCTGGGCGACGATCTGCCGCAGCCGCTTCAAGTCACGGTCGATGTGCTCGGGCGGGGCGAGTGGAAAGCGCTGCTCGGTCTCCGCATCCGATACCGCGACGCGGGCCAGGCCGTTCAGCCGTGCACGCCATGCTCCTGGGTCTATGAGCAGGTCCTCACGGGCCGGCGGCTCTTCTCCCATCCGGCGGGCGACCTCGAGATGGTGCGCCGCATCCGCCCAGGCTCGTTCGACCTCCCGCTCCACGGCGGATTCCTGATCCGTGATGACGATCGTGTCGGTCGGCAGCAGATCCAGGAGATTCTTTCGCAGGGGGGCGCCATGCGGCGCCCCCGCCCTGAATTGGCCCCGTACCGATTCCGCACGCACCGGGAGAACGGTCACGCGATCCAGCGCGTCGCTCGAGCGCTGTGTGTCGAGATCGAAGCTGCGCACCGAGGCGACCTCGTCGCCCCACCATTCGATGCGCGCCGGCGCCGCCATGCCGAATCCGTATACGTCGAGGATTCCGCCACGCACGCTGTACTGGGCGACTTCAGTGACGGTTGCGACGCGCTCGTAGCCCATCTTTTCGAGCCGCTGCGCCGTGTCGGTGAGGCTCCTTTCCTCTTTACTGACTTCGATCACGACTCGCGCCTGCTCCAGTGCCGCCGGGACTGCCGTCCGCTCCGCGCTCGCTCGGGCGGTCGTGACCAGCACACGGACCGCTCCGCGCAGCAGCGCCTCGATCGTCTCGATGCGCTCACCCGCCAGCTCGTAATGGGGCTCCTCGGCGCCGAGCGACTCGCGCTGTGGATAAAGCGCCGTCGACTCCGGTCCCAGGAGCGTCTGCAGATCCGCCAGCCAGCGCTCCCCATCCGCAGGAGTCGGAGCGACGACGCTGAAGACACGCTGCGGCAGCGCGCGGGCGAGCGTTGCGACCAGCACGGCCGGGCTCGAACCGGGAAGCCCGCCCACCCCGATGCGCTTTCCGGGCGAAGGCAGGCGCCCGACGAGCGAGCGCGTAGCGGGAAGGTCGTGGAACCTCTCGAGCAGAAAGGCGAGCGGCATCAGCGCGTCCGGGTCGCGACCCCCAGCTCGGCGGCGGCCAGCAGCAGCGCCAAGACCAGCAGAATCCCGCTCGCGTCGGCACGCCGCGTACCCGAGAAGCCCTCGGCAGCAAATCGATCGGGACTCAGCACCGATGTACGGTCCTTCCCGCCCAGGGCGGCCGTGACCAGCGCAGTCGAGGCAGGCGTGAGGTCGGACTCGCGCGCGTCGGGACCGAAAACTGTCGCTCCGATCGTATCCGTTCCGCGCGTGCGGAACTCCACGCGCGGCGCGCCTTCGGCTGAGGCGACCTCGGCTTCACCAATCACGATCCGATTGACGAGCGCATCGATGAACGGCACGAACCCCGGCGTGGCCGGCAACGCCGTCCAGGCGGTGTCCAGTCGACTGCCGAGCACCACGACACTGCCCGAGCGTACGAGCCAGGGCTCGCTATTCACGGTCGCCACCACGGCGTCTGCTCCCTGCTCCCCGGTCCCTGTTCCTTCAATGCGATATCGCCGCACGACCGGCACGCCATTGAGGACTGTCAAATCGATCGACGAAAGCACTCCAGGGGTCGCCAGTTGACCCCAACGCCACGGCACGCCGCGCGACGCCAGCGCGCGATTCGCCTGTCCGACAAGCGCCGGATCGTCGGGCGGCTGTACGATCGCGTGGGGACTGGTGGGGACGTCACCGCCGCCGATCACGACATCGCGGCCGTCGTTGATGTGCCTGCCCGCCTGGAGCACGTCGAGCGCCGCCGCGACAAACGATCCAGCACTGGGCGCCGCCATGACCTTCGCGGGCGGCGCTACGCGCCAGGCGAAGGGCCTGCGGTCGTCGGCGCGCAGCTCGTCGGGCTCGAGCGCCGCTTCGCCAACCCACCACCCTGGCGCAAGCGATTGCGCGGGCAGCGACACCGTTACCGCCGCTCGCGTCGCTCCTTCCGTGCCCTCCCGGCCTGGCGTCGCCAACCCGCGGGCGGCGATTTCTCCACGGTCGCGGCCGGCGCCGATGCGGATCGTGACGGGCACAGGCTGCGGTGTTCCTCCGTTGTCGAGCATCGAGCCGCTCAATTCGATGACCGCCGCTCCCTCCGAAACCGTGACCGCCGCGATTCCGCGATTGGGCGCCCCGCGTCCCGGAGCGAGCGCCAGCACCCGGACCCCGCTCGGCACCGTGGCCCGACTCGACGCGAGCGCCGTGCGTTGCCCATCGCTGACCACGTGCACTTCCCTGCCGACCAACGGCTGCGCGTTCACCATGCGGGAGGCGCGTTCGACGGCTCGCACCAGATCCAGCCGTAGCCAGCCAGGATGTGCGCTGTCGATCGTGGCGAGCAGCGCTTCGCGCGTGCCCCCGCGCAGCACACCGTCGCACAACATCAGCCACACGCGATCGGCGGACGTCGTGCGTGCGAGGGACGAGCGCGCCACCGCGCGCAACCGGTCGAGGACGAGACCGCCATCGACGATTGCCCCAGAGGACGGAGAATTATCGAGAATGATGACGGCGGCCGTCGGCTGATGCGCGCCCCCGCCGCGCAGCGGTACCAACGGCCGCGCCGCCGCGAGCACGATCACCATGATCAACGCCGTGCGCAGAATCAGCAACAACAGGTGGCGGAGCTTCAGCCGGCGAGCGCTCTCTCGCTCCGCCGCGCTCAGATAGCGAACCGGTGGGAAATCGAGCTCGGGAGGAATGCGTCGCTGCAACAGGTGAAGCAATGCTGGGATCGCGGCGGCGGCGAATCCCAGGAGTGCTAGCGGGTGAATGAAGCTCACGTCAGCAGGCGCAGCGCGAGGCCGAACGGCATGTCGGTCTGGATGTGGTGGTACGCGATGCCGTGCCGCCGGCAGGCCTTCCGCCATGCGGCGATCTCGCGGCGCACAGTCTCCGCGTACGCTCGAGCCAGCTCGCGCGGCCGTACCACGACGCTCACCGCGGACTCGGGATCTTTGAACCGCACTTCCGGCGGACCGCTGAGCTCGACTTCCGCTGGGTCCATGAGGTGAAAGACGACGACCTGGTGGCCGCGATGCCGGAGATATCGCAGGGCGGCGAGTGCCAACTCTCGATCGAACAACAGATCCGAGATCAGCACGACCATTCCGCGCCGGGCCAGCAGGGCGGTTAAGCGCTGCAGCGCGGCGTGTGCCGCCGTCCCCTGGCCATCCGGTGTGTCGAGCAAACCACGTACGATGCGAGTCCATTGACCGGTCTTCACCCGCGCCGGGATCAGCTGACGCACCTGCTCATCGAAGGTCACGAGTCCAGTCGCATCGCGCTGCCGCAACAGAATCAGCGCTAACGCGGCGGCCAGTCGATCCGCGTACGCGCGCTTGGTCAGGCGTTCGGGCGTACCCTGCCACGCCATGGATCGACTCGCGTCGACCAGGATCATGGAGCGGAGATTCGTCTCTTCTTCGAATTGCTTTACGAACAGTCGATCGGACCGCCCCAGGATCCGCCAGTCGAGATACTTCAGCTCATCGCCCGCCTGGTAGGCGCGGTGCTCGGTGAACTCCACCGAGAACCCGCGGAAGGGCGACCGATGCAGCCCGGCCAGGAACCCCTCGACGACGCCCTCGGCGACGATTTCGATGCCACCGAGGCGCGCGACTTCGGCCGGATCGAGCAGGTCTAGGCGCTGCGCCAAGAAATGTCCTTGCCATGGGACAGCGGAGATGGATCACAATCGAGCCAAGTCATTATAACAATATAATTTACGCCTATTATGCCGCTGGCACAGTCTCTGCCTTACCCGGGGCGGGAGGCTCTATGTTCGCAAACCTAGCGATGCTCAGCTTGGCCGTTCTGTCGACGTCCACGGCGCGGGATCCGAGCTTGTACCGGCCGAAAGTTGAGTTGTGGACGAACCGCGGCGACGCGGCCGTATATACCCGCGGTGAGCGGGTCCGGCTGTATTTCCGCCTAGATCAGGATGCCTACGTCACGATCTTCCGAGTGGATACGGATGGTCGTATTCGCGTGTTGTTCCCCCGGGATCCGTGGGAAGACAACTTCGCGCGCGGCGGCCGTGACCTCGAGGTCGACGGGAATGCGCTCTCCAGCGAGGCCTTCAGCATCGATGACTACCCCGGCGTTGGCTACCTCTTCGCGGTGGCCTCCGCTGATCCGTTCGTCTACGACCAGATCGAAAGCGGACAGCACTGGGACTATCGCGTGATCGCGGATGGTCGTGTACGCGGTGATCCGTACGTTGCCATGACCGATCTCGCAGAGCGAATCGTACCGGACGGGTACGTCGATTGGGACTACGACGTCATCTCGTACAATGTCGGTCAGCACTACGACTATCCGCGCTTCTTGTGCTATGACTGTCACACCTATGTCAGCTATCCGTACTGGGATCCCTACTTCAACTCCTGCGTGCGTTTCCGCATGGTGGTGTACGACGATCCCTGGTACTATCCGTACCGCTATTACGGCGGCAGCCGTACCGTGTTCGTGCGGCCCTTCCGTCCGCAGCCGCGCTTCATCTTTAAGGATTGGGGCACCGATCGTCCCAGCCGTGAGGGGTTCGTCTCTCGCGAGCGCGAGCGCCCGGTCAACGACAACACGCGTCGCGGCGTCACGGGCCGGGATATCGGCGGGCTCGGCAGCGTGCCGCCGCCCAACGTGCGGGACCGTCGCGGTCGTCCCGGCGACGATCACAACAACGGCGGTGATGATCGCGGCAATAACGGCAACGATCACGGCAACCGCGGCAACAACGATCACGGCAACCGCGGCAACGACGACCGCGGCAACCGTGGCAACGACGACCGTGGCAATCGCGGCAATGATAATCGGGGCAACGGCGGCGGCCGTCCGGACCGCCAAGATGCCAAGCCTTCTGACCGGCCGATGGTTCTGCCGCCCAGGGACCAGCCGCGCGTGGAGCCCCGCGTCGTGGAGCCTCGCGTCGCGGAGCCGCGATCGGAGCCGCGTCGGGACGAGCCCCGGCGAGTCGAGCCGCGTAATGAACCGCGCAGCGAACCTCGTCGTGCAGAGCCGCGCAACGAACCGCGCAGCCAGCCACAGCCACGCGCCGAGCCGCGCCGCGACCCACCGCGCGAATCACCAAAGCCGCGGGATGAGCCTGAGGTGCGGCGTCGCAAGCCTTGAGCGTTCAGACTGGAACCTGACGCGCCCGATCGTAGTCTCACACGATCGGGCGCGTTAGCTTTTTCATCCCTTCC
>DASWEL010000113.1:0-4949 GCA_036394755.1 Gemmatimonadales bacterium
TACCGCTGAAGCGGCAGGGCAGCAGCGTCAGTTTACTGACACGTGCCGAGTCGCGGGTTTACCCGCGGACCGGGGACGACACGCACCGTGCTGTCGGTGATTTCAGCGGTGGGTTCGGATCACGTTCAGCTTCGAGAACTCGTTAGACGTCGGCCCTCGTGATGCGCGGCTGAAAGCCGCGGCTCGGCATGTACCGCTGAAGCGGCAGGGCAGCAGCGTCAGTTTACTGACACGCGCCGAGTCGCGGGTTTACCCGCGGACTGGGGATGAAGCACTGCGTTTTGCGGGTGCGGCTCGCACGTTTTTGGTTGGAGCTCCGGGGTCGAGCCTCACCAGGATAGAGAGCATGCGACACCGCCTCTACTACCATATCATCTGGACAACCCGCAGCCGCTTGCCACTGCTCAACGTTGACCTAGCGGTCTTCTTGAGTCGCTATCTCCGGAACATCGCTCGCCAGGAGCGGGCACACGTGCTTGAGATGGGCATGGTATCGACGCACCTGCACCTGCTGGTTCGGGCCGACCCCCAGACGCACTTGAGCCGTCTGGTGCAGCGATTCAAGGGAGGCAGCGCGCATCAAGCGAACGTTGAGCGTCTTGGCCAAGGAGCGGACGGACTAAGATAGGCGAAGGGCTACACACTGGAGACGGTAAGCCCGCGAGCCCTGTAGGCAGTTCGGCAGTATCTCCGCACACAGCCTGAGCGCCATCCAGAAGAGGCGATTCCCGGCTGGGCGGGAGACACGCCCGAGTACGAGCAAACCGGAAGCGAGCAGTGGGTAGGTCCGGATCGCGCCAAGCTTTGAGGAACGACATTGGGGAGGTTCAACCCGTCGCTCCTCGTTCGCGGCTGAAGCCGCGGCTCGGCATGTACCGCTGAAGCGGCAGGGCAGCGTCAGTTTACTGACACGTGCCGAGTCGCGGGTTTACCCGCGGACTGGGGGACGACCCGCTCCCTGCGGTCGCTGATCAGTGGTGGGTTCGGATCACGGTCACCTTCGAGAACTCGACTCACGTCGGCCCTCGTGATGCGCGGCTGAAGCCGCGGCTCGGAACGTACCGCTGAAGCGGCAGGGCAGCGTCAGTTTACTGACACGTGCCGAGGTCGCGGGTTTACCCGCGGACGAAGCTTGGGGGCGGCCTTCCCGAGCGGGGCTTGAGCGGGCCCTGTTACCGTAGGTCGAACATGAAGTGGTGCATGTAGTCGATCGTGGCCTGCTGCTCGTGCACCTGGAAGGCGAGTACGTCCCCGATGGTGATCATTCCGGCGAGCCCGCGCTCGGTCACCACCGGCAAGTGGCGGATGCGCTTCCCGGTCATCATCGCGGCGCATTCGTCCACGGGCGTCTCGGGGGAGCACGCGGTCACGGGCGTCGTCATGACCTCGGCGACCATGGTCGCCGCACAGTCGCGCCGCTGCGCGACCACGCGACGCAGGATGTCGCGCTCGGTGAAGATGCCGACCAGCCGGCGGCCCTCGGTCACCACCAGCCCACCGATGCCGCGCTCGCTCATGAGTTGAGCGGCGTTGAACACGGTTTCCCCGGGCTTCACGGAAATCACGTCGCTGCCCTTCCGGGCCAGGATGTCCTGGACGGTCGGCATGCCGAGATACTACCGCGCGAACCACGCGAGCGCCACCTTATCCCGTCCTCCGGAGTCATATAGTAGAACAGACTCTCCAGCGGAGGTGTCATATGGCGCAGGCTCGGATCAACGTCGGTCCACTCGACGCGCGCGCGCGTCAGGTCGCCGGCGCGCTCGCGATTGTCGGCGGTCTCACGGCGCTCGACGGCTTCTTCCAGGCGCTCGGGTTCCTCACCTGGATCGTGTGCGCGGCGATGATGTACGTCGGGATTCTGTTCGCGATGGGCGGGTTCAAAGATGGGACTGCGCCGTTCGGCTACCCGCTGCTGATCCTGTCGGTGCTCGACGCGTGGCTGCCCACCGTGCACAAAGGCTATTGGGGGTTGATCGCCGGGGTAGTGGTTGCCGTCGGCGCGTTCCAGACCGCGCGGACGCGGCAGTGCCCGATCAATGGGCTGCTGGGGGTGAATACCGCGCAGGGCGCCGCGTAGCCCAGGGGACGGACGAAGCGCCCTGTCGCGCGGGCACCACACCCGCGCGACTACGCGGCGGCCGGTGACGCGGCGCACGGTATGCTGGGTATCGTCAGTATCAGGTGATCTCTACCCAGCGAGGTGTCGCATGACGAGCCGCGTCGTGTCCCTCTCTTTTGTATTCCTCGCCGTCGCCGGGGCGACGCCGGCGCAGACCATCCCGATCCAGACGGTCCCCCTCGTTCCGGCGGACCAATTCGACATTTTCCCGTCCTACACGCGCGCGATGGGCGGGGTGTCGATCGCCCTGGCGGACACGTTGCACGACCCGTTCGTGAATCCGGCCAAAGCGGTACGGATCCGAGCCGCCCGGTTCTTTAGCTCGCCCACCCTCTACCACGTGTCCCGAGACGCTGGAGCGGGACGCACACTGCCGCTCGGTATGTTTGGCACGGCCGGCTCGTGGTTCGGCGGCCTCGCTGGCGCGCTCCAACAGGTCGACGCGAGCCACGCCCCCTCACAGTCCCTGAACCCGCCCGTGCCTTTCGCCGCTACGGCCAATCCATCGGCCAACAGTGTCGTGCCCAGCCCGGCAAACCTGGGCCCCGCGCCCGACACGCACGGCAACGCGCTCGCGTTCGCGCTGCTCGGCACGACGCTCCCGGGGTCTGGGATCTCGCTCGGCGGCAGCGTCAACTGGGCCAAGCTGCGCGCGCTCGACGGGGTGGACCTGCTCTATCCCGGCAGCACGCGAGTCAACCAATTCGGCGAAACGGTCGATGCCCGGCTCGGCCTTCTCAAGGAATGGGAAGGAGACCGCTCGCTCGAAGCGACTGTCCTGCACCAGCGGTTCCGGATGACCCACGACGTGACCTTCCTCGACACCTTCTGGGATCCGGGTACACAGCAATTCTCCCAGAGCGCCCGGCTCGAGCGCAACCGCGATGTCTCCAAGCGCTGGGGCGTACAGATCAAGTACGAGCGTCCGCTTCCGGAGCCGGGATGGCGCATCGGCTGGCTGGCCACGGCGAATCGCACGTCGCAGCCCAACACGCCTAACACCGACGCCTTGAACATCCCGCAGGACCCGGGACATGCCAACGCGTACGAGCTCGGCGTGGGCGTGTCGCGCAGATCCGAGCTGGCACTGTTCGGCATGGATGTCGTGTATCAGCCGATCTGGAGCACCACCTGGGCCGAAGCGAGCACGCCGACGGCCACGTCGGGGGGCGGCCTGATCCCGGTGGGCGGCAGGACGATCGAGAACGGCTTCCACTTTTCGAACGCACTGCTTCGCTTGGGCGTCAGTCGCGAAGTCGCGCGGTCGCTCACCAGGACCGTCACGCTGCAGCTGGGCTTCTTGGTGCGCTCCGTCCACTACAACCTGACGCAGCGAGACTTGGTCGAGGGGGCTACACACCAGATGAAAGAATCGTGGGCGGAATGGACGCCGACCTGGGGCCTGAGCTTACGGCATCCCGATTTCGACCTGTGCTACCGCGGCAGCGTGTCGCACGGGACGGATCGGTTGGTCGTAACGCCGAGCAACGGCAACGTTTTTGCGAACGCCAGGCCGATCGGCGGCTTCTTCTTTCCGTCCTCGATTCCGCCGACCCTCAGTGGGGTTCACGTGATGACGCACCAATTCTCCATCTCCCTCCCACTGCGTTGAGCAGAGTGAGAGGAGGCGCACGATGATGACACGCATTGTCAGGACGGCGTACCTCGGCCTGCTCGTGCTGGCCACCGGCTGCGACGGGTGGACCACGCCGTCGGGTCCGCCGGCGTCGATCGACGCCGAGCTGCGGCAGAGCTTGAGCCGATGGGGTACGGTACCGATCGGGCCGACTCCCGCGCAGCCACCCGCGCTCGTGGACCTGGGCCAGGCGCTTCTGTTCGACAAGGTGCTGAGCGGGAACCGCGACATCGCCTGCGCGACCTGCCACAACCCCGTGACCAACGCGGGGGATGGTCTGTCGCTGGCGATCGGCACCGGCGGGAGCGGGCTGGGGCCGTCGCGCACGTTAGGCTCGGGTCGGCAATTCATCCCGCGCAACGCGCCCACGCTCCTGAACACGGGGCTCGGCACACCCTATCTGTTCTGGGACGGCCGCGTGTCGAACCTGGGATTCGGGGGAGGTGGGGGTGGTGCATTCCAGACGCCGGCCGGCAACCAGCTCCCCGCGGGATTACCCACCCTGCTCGCCGCCCAGGCGATGTTCCCGGTGATGAACCGGGGAGAGATGCGCGGCATGCCGGGCGACCACGATCGCTTCGGGAACCCGAACGAGCTGGCGGCATTCGCCGACACGGACTTCGTCGGACTATGGCAGGGGGTCATGCAGCGGCTGCTCGCCATCCCGGAGTACGTGACGAAGTTCAACAACGCCTTCCCCGGCACGCCGACCAGCGCCCTGGGCTTCCAGCACGCCGCCACGGCGGTCGCCGCCTTCGAGACCCAGGCGCTCACCCGGACCGACTCGCCGTTCGATCGCTATCTGCAGCATGACGACGCGGCGCTGACCGCCGAGCAGAAGCGCGGCGCGCTGCTCTTCTTCGGTGACAAGGCCAAGTGCGCCAGCTGTCACGGCGGCCCGCTCTTGGGCGGCCAGACCTTCTCCAACGCCGGCGTACCGCAGCTCGGCCCCGGAGTGGGGGCCGGGGCGCCGCTGGACTTCGGACGCGGGGAGCTCTTCAACCAGGACTTTTACCGCTTTGCCTTTCGCGCCCTGCCGCTGCGCAACATCGAGCTGACGGCGCCGTACATGCACGACGGGGCGTTTGCCGACCTCGAAGCGGTGCTGAAGCACTACAACGACGTGCCGAAAGCATTACGGGAGTACGATTCATCGAAGTTGTCGTCGGCGTTACAACTGATGTATCACGG
>DASWEL010000114.1:0-2117 GCA_036394755.1 Gemmatimonadales bacterium
GTTGAGTCACACTCACGCGTCGAACGATTCCTCGCGCCTGTCGACGCCCTGGTCGTTGTGCGCGCCCGGCCCCCGGCGTCGCATCGCAACGACCACGCGGTCTACTTCGCGATCTTCGTTGTGACGTAGGCGGCGACGTTCTTGATCTGCTGTTCGCTGAGCGTGTTCTTGAAGGGCGGCATGCTGGCGCCGCCGTTCGTCACTTGCTCGATCACACGGCCCATGTTCTTCGCGTTCGGGATCGACGCGAGGTCCGGTCCGCCGTTGCCGCCTCGACCGAGCGCGCCGTGGCAGGTCGAGCAGTTGTCGGCGAAGATTGCCTTGCCTGCGGCGGCGTTCGCTGCTGCGCCGGAACCTGTATGTGCCTGTGGTTTGACCTCGCCGGCGTGCGTGATCGCATGCCCGCCTGCGGCCGCGGTGACGGGGCCGAGTCTTCCGTCGAGCGAGAACAGCCAGAGGTTGTCGCCGTGGGCTGAGCCGGCAAGCGCGTTACCGCCCGCGTAGAAGGCGATCTCCTCACGGCCGTCGCGTTGGAAGACGGTCGCGCTGTTGTTGGCGCCGGCTCCAGTCTGGAAGCTCCAAAGCTGTCGCCCGGTGCGGGCGTCGAGAGCCAGAAGGACGCCGCTGTTGCGTCCGACGAACACGAGGTTGCCGGCGGTCGTGGCTGAGCCGGAGTAGCAGAGCTCCGGCCAGTGCTTCTCCCAGACGATCTTCCCCGAGCGGACGTCGATTGCAGCAAACACGCCCGGACGGGTCCCGCCGAACGTCCACGTGCTGCCGACGTACTCCGCCGAGCCCGGGTGGGCGGGAGGCTTGACGGCGCCGTAGCTGAGGCCTCCGGTTGCGGCAAGCGAGCAGACGTACAGCAGTTGCGTGTTCGGGTTGTAGCTCATCGGTGGCCAGTTCGTCCCGCCCATCGGGTTCGGCAAGACCACGGTGAGCGTTCCCTTGAGGACCGGCGTGAAGATGGTCGGCGCCTTGACCGGTCTCAACCGCTTCGTCGTCGAGTTCTGTGCAGCCGACTGCACGAGCGCTTTGAAGTTGGCATCCGTCACCTTCTGCTCAATCACCGGCGGATTGCTCGGGAACGGCTGCGTCTTCGCCGTCGCTTGGTCGGCGCTCTGCGGAACAGGTCGTTCTGTGATTCCGTAGAGAGGCTTGCCGTTCGTCCGGTCGAGGATGTACGTCCAACCTGTCTTGCCCGACTGCGCAATCGCATGCCGCAGCCTGCCTCTCACCTCGACGTCGAAGAGCACGACCGGACTGGGCGCGTCGTAATCCCAGATGTCGTGATGGACCTCCTGGAAGTGCCAGCGGTACTTGCCTGTCGCCGCGTCGATCGCCACGATCGCGCTCGCGAAGAGGTTGTCGCCGGGCCTGGCGTGGCCGTTGTCGTCGGGTGAAGCGTTTCCCGTCGAGAAGTAGAGGAGACCGAGCTTCGGATCGACCGCCGGCGTCTGCCAGACCGGCGCGCCGCCATGCTTCCATGCGTCACCGCTCTGCGGCCACGTGTCGTGGCCGATCTGGCCGGGGCCTGGGATCGTGTAGAAGCGCCACAACTCCTTGCCTGTCTTCGCGTCGAACGCGGTGACGCGGCCGCGGATCTGGTACTCGCCGCCCGAAATGCCTGTGTAGACGCGACCGTCGTAGTACAGCGGCGCGGCCGTGATCGTGTAGCCGTCCTGCCAGCGCGCAACCCGGGTCGACCACATGACCTTGCCCGTCTTCTGGTCGAGCGCGACGAGCTTGCCATCGAGCTGCCCGATGTACACCCGCCCGTCGCCGAGTGCGACGCCGCGACTGACCCAGCCGCAGCAGAGCGTCGTTATGCCCTGGTCGAGGTGGGCCTGGTACTGCCAGAGGATCTTGCCCGTGGTGACGTCGACGGCGAACACGTCGTCGGCGCCCGTCGGGACGTAGATCACGCCCTTGTACTCGAGCGGTTGCCCTTCGGCTGAATACTTCGCCGCGCTACCCGACTTGCGGAGGTGCGTCAGCCACACGCCCCGCAACCGCGACACGTTTGCCGTGGTCACCTGGCTCAGCGGTGAGTAACGCTGATTCAACACGGAGCCGCCGTTCGTCAGCCAGTTGTCGGTCGGCGGAGCTGCGAGCTC
>DASWEL010000115.1:0-3746 GCA_036394755.1 Gemmatimonadales bacterium
AAGGTCAAGCACCATCGCACTGGATTCACCTGATGCATACACCGAGACGGTTTCGGTTCCTCGGCGTTGTGATCATCGCATGCGCCGCGACACTGCGTGCTCTGCCGTCTCCGGCGCAGGCGCCCTCGCGCGCGGCCCGACCGACACCGGCTAGCCGCGGCGGCAATCGCGCTCCGGACTATCCGGAGCATGCTCCCGCCCCTCCCGAGCAGGTTGCCCGTGGCCAGCAGATCTTCCGGAGCAATTGCAGCTTCTGCCATGGCTCGGACGCCAGGGGCGGAGAAGCCGGCCCGAACCTCGTCCGAGACGAGGTGGTGCTCCGCGATCAGAACGGTGAGCTGATCACACCCATCGTGCAGAACGGCATCCCAGCCCAGGGAATGCCGAAGTTCGGGCTTAGCGCACCGGAGATCACCGATATTGCCGCCTGGCTGCACAGCCAGCCGCTCTCCGATCGTGGCACGCCCAGCACACTCGATATCCTGGTGGGCAACGCCAAGGAAGGGGAAGCGTATTTCATCGGAGCCGGGCGGTGCACGCAATGCCACTCGGCCACCGGAGATCTCGCCGGGATCGGCAGCCGCTACGAACCCAAGACGATTCAAAACCTGATCGTCTCCGGTGGCGGCGGACGCGGGCGTCGCCAGTCGGCCGCTGCCGCGCCGCCGGTGAAAGCGCCGCCCACGTCGGTGACCGTGACGCTCCCCTCGGGGCGGCGCGTCCAGGGCGAGCTCGATCACCTCTCCGCCTTCGTCGTGGCGCTGAGAGACTCGGACGGGACGTACTACAGCTTCGCCAGGCACGATTCGATCCCAAGGGTGCTCGTCACCAATCCGCTGCAATGGCATATCGACCGGCTCCCGCAATGGCGCGACGCGGACATCCATGACCTCACGGCGTATCTCGTCACCTTGAAATGAAGACCGGCACGCTGCTGCTCTCGATTGCGCTCTATCTGCCGACCGGGCCGTTGGTGGGCCAAGGGTTGGACCCCTCGTTGCTGACCAAGCCCGCGACCAACGCGTGGCCGACCTATGCGGGTGACTATTCGCAGCGGCGCTACAGCACGCTCAGACAGATCGACCAGACCAACGTTCGGCACTTGACCCTCGCCTGGGTGCGGCGCTTGACGGCCGGACCGGACGCCGGCGAGGGCAGCTGGTTCGGCCCGCCTTCCGGGCCTCCCGCCATCACCGGCGGTGCGGCCGAGGAGCCGGTGACCATGCCGGGCGCGACGAGCGGGTCGCCGCGTCTGTCGGGATCGATTCTGCAGGTGAACGGCATCCTCTACGTCTCGTCGCCCGACAATGCCTGGGGGGTGGACGCGCTCGACGGCCACGTACTCTGGCACTACTGGTGGAAGTCGCGCGGCGGCATCCACATCGGCAACCGCGGCATGGCGATGTACGGCGACTGGCTGTATTTCGAGACGCCGGACGACTATCTGGTTTCGCTGGACGCGAAGACGGGCCAGGAGCGCTGGCACAAGGAGATCGCCGATTTCAGCCAGCAATATTTCTCGACGACCGCGCCTGTCGTGGTGGGCAATCATGTGCTGGTGGGCACGGGCGACGATCTGGACGCGCCGGGATTCCTGCAATCGTTCGATCCGAAGACCGGCGACTTGCAGTGGAAGTTCTACACGGTGCCGATGAACAAGGGGGATCCGGGCCTGGAGACGTGGGCGAGCCTGGACGCGGCACGGCACGGCGGCGCGCAGGTGTGGACGCCGGGCTCGTACGACCCCGAGACGCATCTGTACATCTTCGGGACCGGGAATCCGACGCCGGCGTACACCGCCATGCTGCGCGCGCCGCGCGACGAACACACCAATCTCTACACCTGCTCGGTGGTGGCGCTGAACGTGGACACCGGAACGATGGCGTGGTACTACCAGACGTCCCCCAGCGACACGCACGATTGGGATGCGACCCAGGCGCCGGTATTGTTCGACGGGATGTTCGCGGGAAAGCCGCGCAAGATGACGATGCAGGCGTCGCGCAACGGGTACGCCTTCGTGCTGGACCGGACCACGGGCGAGCATCTCCTCACCGCGAAGTACTCGGACGCCGCCAACTGGGCCGACGCCATCAATGGCAGGGGTCA
This sequence comes from Gemmatimonadales bacterium, assembly GCA_036394755.1. Lineage (GTDB taxonomy): Bacteria > Gemmatimonadota > Gemmatimonadetes > Gemmatimonadales > GWC2-71-9 > 20CM-2-65-7. Next base: position 2,107 of record DASWEL010000115.1, read on the forward strand.
GCCCGTGCGGAGCGCGGCCAAGGACAATACGGTCGCCGGCTCGCTGGTATCGCCCGACAACGGCGGCGCGACGAACTGGAATCCGCCGAGCTACGATCCCCGGACGGGACTGTTGTATGTCGTATTGCGTGAGATCTACGCGATGTATTACCTGACGGATAAGGATCCGCGCATGCTCGTGGGGCTAGGAGGCAGCGAGCAAGACGTCGTGGGATCGCTCGGCACGTCCATGGTCGCGATCGATTATAAGACAGGCAAGCTCGCTTGGAAATACCGGCTCACCGGCGGAAGTGGCACCGGTCTACTCACGACGGCGGGCGGTCTGCTGTTCGCCAACGACGGATCCGGGAATCTGGTTGCGTTTGGCCTGCGCGGGACGCGGCCCCCGGTGCCTCTCTGGCACGCCCATATCGGCTCGATCGAGAACGCCGCGGAGACCTACACCCTGGGCGGCCGCCAATATGTGCTCGTGACCGCTGAGGGGGCGCTTTACGCGTTCTACCTGCAATAGACCACCACCGCCCATATGAGCTGGACTCCAGTCACCGCGGAACTATTCCCGCGGGAATTTCCGCCGAGCCCCCGTGGTCCTGTCGGGAGACGCTACTCCCGAACTCTGTCAGCAGGAGGACCCATGGTGGTATCGACGGCAGTATCGCAGCTCCTCGCGCGGTGGGGGCACTTCTACGGCCACACGCCCGTGAGGGCGTCGGTGACCTATCTCCATCTCCTCGGCATCCTGGTAGGGGGCGGCGTGGCCGTCTCGGCCGATCGCGCGTCGCTCCGGCTCTCGCCCGCGACGCCGGACTGGTCCCAGGAGCTGGCCCGCCTTGCCAGTGTGCATCGCTGGGTGCTAGGAGGCCTCACTCTCATTTTTGCGAGCGGCCTGCTGATGATGCTCGCGCAGCTCGATACGTTTGCAACCTCGGTCCTGTTTTGGACCAAGATGGGGCTCATCGCCCTGTTACTCGGCAATGGCTACGCGCGGATGCGAGCGGAGACCGCGCTCCGAAAGGGCGTCGCCGCCGGATGGGGTGGGTTCCGGCGGGCATCGGTTGCAAGCCTCGTGCTGTGGTTGGCCATCCTGTTGGCCGGCACGTTGCTCCACTCCACCACCTGACCAGCAGACACGAGCAGGCCTAAGATCATCTTCATGCCACCGAAACAAGGAAGCCTTAGCCTTCGCCTCACCGATAGCTTGCAGCTGGCTGCGATCCGCTTGGCCACGCCAGCCGTAATCGGAACTCCCGCCGCAACAGCAGCATCGCGAGCCCGAACTGCACGAACACGGACGCCACCGACAGCCACCAGAGCCAGCGCAGCTCGAAGCCCGGCAGGCGCGACAGGATCACGCCGGGGATGGCGACGAGGGCAATGCGCACCACCGAGGCGATGAGCGAGGGGACGGTGTTGCCCATGGCCTGGAAGGTGCTCCCAGCCACGAACACCAGGCCCGACGCGACGTAGTTGAACGAGATGATGCGCAGGTACTCCGTCCCCACCGCGATGACGGCCGGGTCCTTGCTGAACACGCGCACCAACGGCCCCGGCAGCAAATGGCAGGCGGTCGCGAACGCCACCATGATGGCCACCGACAGCCACGCGGCATCCTTGAACGTGTCCTTCACGCGTTGCGCCAG
>DASWEL010000116.1:0-3816 GCA_036394755.1 Gemmatimonadales bacterium
CACGCCTCTTCGGTGTGGCTCCGCCCTCGATCGTCGCTGTCGCGGTCATGACCGACAGCGACGAGCCGTGCCAGCGGGCGACAGCGGAGTTCGCGCAAGTGGAATCATCCCACTCGTAGCGGGTGCTGGTCGGGGATGGGTTGGTCGATGCGGCGGGAGCCTCGCGATGGCGAAGCGAGGCTCCCCCCGCCGACGATGGTCAACTCGTTACTGAGACGCTACTGGCTCGGAGGACCGCAAGCGCAGCCGTTGCCGGGCGGCACGGGACCGCCCGCCACACAGACCTCGTTGTTCGGACACGTGCCCCCGCAAACACCCTGCGCGTCGGGCCCGCAGGGCTGCGGCGTCGTCGGGACGCACTCGCAACCGCTGTCGTCGGGCTTGGTCCTACACGTTTCTGCCGCGGTCGGACAAAGCCCGCCGCAGCGGCGGATGCCGACGGCTCCGCACGGTCCCTCACACTTACAGCTACCCGTCGCGGCGTCGTTGACGCACCGCTCGTCGGCGTTGGGGCACGGGCCGCCGCATTGACCGGTCGCGGGATCGGGGAAGCACCCGCCGAACGGATGGCACCCGCACTCGAGAACACCGTTGCTGCCCGGAGCGAAATTGCAAGTCTGAGTCGCGAGCGGGCACTCACCGCCGCATTGGCCGGCGGCATTCAGACCGCACGGTATCTCGCAGTCACAATCCGTACCGTTGGGATTCAGCACGCATTTCGCGCCTGGGTTCGTGCAATCCCCACCGCACACCGGAGGTGTGCCGGGATTCGCCTGGTTGTGGCAGAGATTGCTCTGCTTGAAGGCGGGCACGAGCAACACCTTGTGGGGGCCGACCAAGATCGTGCGCGCGCCGAACTGATCGGTGACCGGCAGCGGCATGCCGCCTTTGACGACGGTCACATTCGGACACTTGATCTTGTAGAGCAGGTAGTCCTGCGCGTTCGTGCCATTCACGGTACCCGGCGGATTCGGCTGCACGTTCGTCTTCTCGACCGGAATACACAGGAGCTTCGCGGGCACGCTGATGACGCAGCCGGGCTCGACATTGAAGGGAGGGTGCTGGAGCGGCGTGAGGTCGGCCGTGTACTTCGCCGGCGGCTGTGGATCCTTGATCTTGTAACACTTGAGGTGATCGAACGGGATGCCGACCTGCGCGCGCGCAAGCGCAGGTGCGAGAGCGGCGGCGACAATCACCGCGGCGAGCGCGAGAGATATTCTCTTCATAGGACCCCTCCTTGGTTGGTTCGCTCGTGCGTGCACCGCGCGCAAGGCGACGCAACACGAGTGGCATTGGACGAAAATTGGTCCACATCCAGTCGCACATCTCGATCGTTGCAGCGTTCGGGACGTTCGCTCGGGAGGGCACAGCGGGATCGGAGAACGTCCGACGGGCGGATCGCCCACTGCGTGCGCGGGCAATACTCCTCCCCTACGCGCTTCCGCGTCAACGGAAATCGCACTCGCCCAACTACGTCCCGGGCTCGACGTCCGTACGGTCAGCATCATCTACCGGACCCTGCGCGCGATGCTCTCGGCCGCCGTCGATGACGAGGTCGCGGCGAATCCGATCGCAAAGCTTGGGTGCGCACTCGGCCTCACCCGGTCCAAAACGGACCATCGAACACCGGCGGGCTCGATCTTCTCGAAGGACAGCTCCCGCCACTGGGGTGGCTTGCTGCGCGATCTCCGCCCCGACATGGCCCTGCTCGCCGCGGTCAGACGCGGGGAATACCGGTGGGGAGCCGGTGTAGCGGGAAGTTAGGAAGTGGGCCGTGCTGGACTCGAACCAGCGACCCGCTGCTTAAAAGATCCGACCGGAGACGACCAGGACGCACTATCCGACTGTTTTCTCGACGAAGTGGAGTGACGCTGAGGCTGGTGGTGCGGGGTGGTTCGCGATGGAGTGGTAGCAGCGTGGTAGCAACCGGCCTCGGTGCCTGTCGCACCCCCAAGCGGCGCGCCGCATCGCCGTGTCGACGAGCGATGACGGCGCCGCGCTCTAGTGGCCGGAGCCGATCAGCTCGGCGATCGTGAACGCGTCTTCGGTCGTGCCCTCTCTGGCTCCCATGTTGTAATACCAGCCTTCCTCGCCGGGGAAGCGGCTGCTCGGGAGCGACGCCTTCGTCGCGTGACTGAGCTGCAGGTCGACCATGACGATCGCGGGGGCGAAGACGACGCTGTACGGGTACACCGCCTTCGTGGCGCCGGGGAACGGCTTCGTGTCGAACTTCGAGTCGTTGATCCAGATTTTGTAGAGCTCCCCCCCCTTGTCGTACATGTCCGAGTACGGGATCTCGTAGATTTCCTTGTCGATATAGAGGACGCGCTTCGAGTAGGCGTACTGCGGCAGCTTCGACACGCCCTCGACCACGTACACGGGGATCTTCTCCCACACGTCGTCGAACGCCCAGTCGGCCGGCGGATCCGCCCACTTCACCGGGAAGTTCTCGGCATGGCGAATGCCGAGGATCACCTTTTCGCCGAGGTACTTCCATTCCATCCACGCCGGCTGGCCGCTGTAGCCGTAGTAGCTGTCGACGTCGGTATCTTGCCCGAAGAGGGCGTCGGAGCGCTGCGCGGTCGAGAGGCGCCGCACCCGGCGCAAGCTCGGCAGGTAGAGCCAGCTGTCGTCCTGCCGCGACGGATCGAGGTAGCGATAGTACGTGAAGCCGACGCCCTTCAGATCGAACGGTTCGATCAGCGGGTGCAGCGTCTCCTTGTACGCGACATCCTCCTTGTTCGGCTGCATGTTCGGCTTCGGGTCGACGTAGAGGCGGTTCACGTACCAGAGCCGGCGGAAGTGGTCGATGAGGAAGTGACGCTCGATCGAGAGCGCGCGCTCGTCCGAGACCGTGCCGGTGTCAGAGTCGAAGTTGCGGAGATCGACGTCGTCGTTGTTGATCGACTTGTAGTTGTAGTTCCACACCAGCTTCAGCGCGACTTTCGGATCCTGGACGTCGATGTGCGGAAACGGCGCGCCCGCCACGTAACCCTCGAGACGGAGACCGTCCTCGGAGAGCTTCACCTGCGACGAGTACTTCTCGGTCGCGTCCTTGTAGGCCGGCGGCCACGAGAGCGGCTTAGTCTCGACGATCCGCATCGGCAGCCCATGGTTCACGCACCACATGAGACCGGGCGACACGAGATCCTTCACGGTCTCGGCGTTCGCCTTGGTGATTCTGTCTCCGGGTTGAGTGTCGGCCAAGACGAGGGATGCGCTCATCACGAGCGCGGCGACGAGAGCGCTGCGCATGATCATGACGACTCCTTTCGAGCTGCGATCGGAGATCGAGCCCTCTACGCCGACGATTCGCCACTAGCAAATGGGCCCATCGCAGTCGAAAGGATCGTCACGTCTCGCGGGGGCCAAAGGGCTTCTGAGTACCGAGTGTCGGCAAACTGATTGGTCATCTCACCCTCGGTGCCCGGTCGTTGCGCCATGCGCTCCCCATTCCCCTGAATGGACGCACAACCTTAGCTGCGACCCGCTGCTTCCTTGGCAGATTAGCGCTGCAACCCCCCGCAAGCCTCGACGATTCGACCTGGCGCCCGAGTGGTAGCAAAACGGTAGCAAACGGCGACGTTACGTATAGAGAGCGTCGCGGCCGCGTCGAGCGGCGTCGGGATTCTGCAAGTCGGTCGGAAGTTACGAAGTGGGCCGTGCTGGACTCGAACCAGCGACCCGCTGCTTAAAAGTCGGTTCGCACGCATCGGCGCAACGCGCACTTCGAGTAACGTTGCATATTTACCGTGCCCTGCTGTGCGACGGTGTGCGACGAAGTGAGCGGCTGAACCGGCACCAAAACCGGCACCA
>DASWEL010000117.1:0-9438 GCA_036394755.1 Gemmatimonadales bacterium
TGCGGTGCGCCACTGCCTTCGTCAGGCGTATCGTTTAGCGCCGCCTGGCTCGATCACGCGTGCGGTGGATTTCAAGAGAATCCACCGCACGCATGGCCGCGCTGCGACTTGATCAAGAATGAACCGGACGTAAAGTGTCCAATAAGACCGGCTTCTCGCGGTGGCTTGTCGAATTGTCTTAGCGAACATCGCCTTTGGCGACGGCGCGTCTGTCTGAGCCAACGATGATGAGTTGACTTCCGGTTCGGCCACCAGACCGGAACGGAGTAACGGCATTAAGACGCATCGAATCTCTGGGGGTAGCGGCGTTCGGCTCCACGTCGTCGAAATGGGTATCCCAGAGGGCCGCCCGATCCTGTTTCTTCACGGCTTTTCGCAGTGTTGGCTGCAGTGGAGTCGGCAGCTGAACTCGGACCTGGCCGGTGATTTCCGTCTCGTCGCACTAGATCTGCGCGGTCATGGTCAGTCCGATAAGCCGCGCGACGGATATGCCGACTCGAGACTGTGGGCGGACGACATCAACTCCGCCATACGAACTCTGGGCCTGCAACGTCCGATCCTCTGTTCCTGGTCGTACGGACTCGTACCCTCGACTACATCAGGCACCACGGCGATGACAGCCTTGGCGGTCTGCATCTCGTCAGCGCCCTTACGAAGCTCGGGAGTGAGGACGCGATGTCGGTGATCACTCCGGAGATCCTCGGCGTCGCGCCGGGTTTGTTCGCGACAGATGCGGAGGAGAGTGTGCGCAATCTCGAGGCATTCATACGCATGTTCTTCGCGCAGCAGCCCTCGGGCCGAGGACCTGTACCTCATGCTCGGGTACAATGTCTGCGTTCCGCCTGGCGTTCGTGAGGCGCTGTTTTCCCGCTCGGTCGACAACGACGACCTCCTGCCGAAGATTCGCAAGCCTGTCCTGATTACTCATGGTGCTTTGGATGCGATTGTCAGACCCACCGTCGTCGATCGGCACAAAGCCTCCATGCCTCATGCTCAGATCCCCGTCATGGAGAACTGCGGACACGCGCCGTTCTGGGAGAATGCCGGGGAGTTCAACCGGCGCCTCCGTGTCTTCGCCGAAGGCCCATAGCGCCGCGAACCCAGGGTTCGGAATGCCCGTATCTCGCCGAAATATTGGAGTAGTGGCGGAAGTTTTCGTTATCATTTCAGCGGCATAGCTCGTTTGCCGTCGGATCGAATTCTCTTTAGCGGCGCCCGATTCACAAACATTCAGAACGATTCAGCCGGGCGCAAGGACGTCGTCGCGCGGATTGCGGAACGATCGCTCCCGCAGGGACGGCAATTCTGCCGCTCTCGAGGAGCAGAAACACATGAGCACCAAGACCATCCTGTTGTCTTTCATAACCGCGCTGACGCTGTCGGGAGTTTCGGCCCAGGCGGCCGCTGATGAGGTGGCCCACGACCGATCCGAGTCACCGTCGCGGCTCGAAGGCGCCTGGCAAGTGACGATAACGCCCTACGTCTGTGCAACCGGAGAGCTGCTGCCTACTTTTTCGGTCGACTCGTACATGACCTTCGGTGCACGAGGAACGCTGGCCGAGACGACGTCGAACACACGTTTTCAGCCGGGCCAACGCAGCTCGGGCCATGGCTTTTGGGAGCGCATCGGACCGAACGCCTACCGTGCGGTGTTTCAGGCGTTTGTGCAGTTTACGAGTGTTGTGACTCCGCCGACGCCACCCCGGTATGTGCGCGGCACGCAGCGCGTGGACCAGGGCATCGAACTCGTCGACGACGATCACTGGAGCAGCGTTGCGACCGTCTCGTTCTTCGACACGGGTGGGACGCTGGTACCGCCGAGTGGATGCGCGGTTGCTGCGGCCGTGCGCATGGATTAACGACTTCGCGCCTGCAATTCGAGTGATTCAAAGGGGTCCTCGTCCGAGGACCCTTGCTCGCGCTGGATATGGACTCCTCATCCGATTCGAGCGAACAGCGAGAGACCGAAGAAACGGATGCCCTCGTTCGGCTGGCAGTTGGAGGCGTCGCCGCTCCCCAGGCCTCCGGCGAAACCCCGCCGGACGCAGTAGCGCGACGCACCAAGATTTCGGCCCCACAGCGTCACTTCGAACCGCTCATCCTGGCCGAAGCGGTAACGCGCGCTCGCGTCGATGAGCCAATACTCCGGTTCGATGAGCGCTATGTTGCGATTGAGCGAGAAGCTTCGCTCGTCGACATAGGACGACTCGACTTGCGCCGTCAACCGGCCACCGCCAAGCGACCAGGTCCGCGCGACCAGCGCGTTGAAGGTGAGTTCAGGCACGCCGATCAGCGGACTGCCGGGTACTGCGTCGACGATGTCTCCCACTTCGCGGACTTCGCTGTGTGTGAGGCCCAGCCCCGCGCCCACGCGCCACGCGGGCGATGGCGCCCAATCGACCTCGAGTTCCCCGCCCCAGGTCCGTGCCTCCGGCAGGTTCGTGAGCACGCTCGAGGCACCAGGCGGGGGCGTCGACACGGAGAGATAGAGCTGGTAGTCCGACCAGTCGTTGAGAAAGGCGCTGCCGTTGACCCGGAGCGTATGTTCGCGCCATTCGCTTTTCACGCCGAGCTCGAACGTGAGTACGCGCTCGGGTTCCACCGTACGGCCGCCGAGGCCCGCCAGGGCCTCGCGCGCGATCGGACTCACACCGGGACCCTTGAACCCGCGCGCGATACTCGCGTACCCGAGCAGAGTGTTGCCGAGGCGGCGATCGAGCGTGAGACGCCCACCCCAGAGCCAGTCGCTGCGGTCGATTTGCGTACGGGTATAACAGCGGGTGAGGGCAAATGGGGCCGGACACAGCTGCGTGAGCGCACCGGCGCGCACTTCGACCGAAGTCGCGGCGAAACCGAGCACATCCGCCGTGCCGAGGAATTGATCCGGCGCGAGCTCAGGCGTCGTGTCGGCCCACGCACCCGAACGCATTTCGCCACTGAGCTGCTCGTACGCAACGCGGATCTCGCCCGTCAGCGTGCTCGCACTGGACAACGCACGATCGGCCCGCACCCAGGCCGAAGCATGCCGCATTCGCTGCGCGAGGTCGCCGTACAGGACCGAGGTGCGCACGCCGGTCTCGGGGATCGGCATCCCGGGAACGAGAGACGGCGTGAACAGCGGGTTCGGGTTGCGCCGCACGCTCGTATATCGCGCATCCTCCTGGAAGAGGTAGATGCCGAGCTGCCATCCGTGCTCGTCGAGTGACGCGAACTGCAGGTCCTGCGACCACTGATCCGAGTCCGTTTCCTGCCAGGACGCGAACAGGTAGCTCGGGCCCGCGTCCGTGTCCTCGGCGCGACGCGAGTCGCCGCCCTCGAAGGCGGTGAGGGACGTCAAGCGCACTCCAGCGAACTCTTGCGCGATGCGCAGCGACGCTCCGGCCACCGTTGCGGAGAGCCCGCTCGGATTGCCGGAGAAGTTCTCGTCGAACGCCGCGGTGTCAGCGAAACCGGTCTGATCGACGCAGCCGTTTCCGGGGTTGGGATCGACGGCCAGGAAGGGGCAGTCGGACCGCCCCGGGTTTCCGGGCGTGCCGCGCCCAATCTGCTTGTAGCGGATCGAATCGCCCGCGATGCGACTCCCGTGCACGCCGACGTCGAAATCGGTGCCGCCCGGGACTTCGCGACGCCATCGTGCGCGCGCCGTCGTCCGCGCATTGCGGCCTTCGGCACGCGCGAGCGTCGCGTTATTGGCATAATCGCCCAGCGCTTCGCGACTAAGGGCGATGCGTGCGGCGGTGTACTCGCCGAGCGGCAATCCGGTTGCCAGCTCGGCGTCGAGGCGCCCTTGTGTGCCAACGCGCAGCAGCGCATGGGCGCTTGCATGCTCACCGACCGCCGGAGCGCGGCTCACGAAGTGCAGCGCACCACCGGAGGCGTTGCGGCCCAACCCGGCGTTCCACGGGCCGCGCAGAACCTCTACCCGCTCGAGATCGAGCAGCGCCAGGTTCGCGAGGAGGGGCGCATTTAGCGTGACGTCGTCCGCGTAAAGTCCCACCGCTCCCAGCTGGTTCGAGTGGATGGACGGTGAGCCGACGCCGCGAATGAATACGCTTCCGACCGATGCACCATCCGTGGCTTGCCAGGTGAGGTTCGGTACGGCCGTCGCCAGTTCGCGCGCCGTGTGCAGATCGCGCTCGCGTAACTCCTCGCCGGACAGCGCGCTTACGGATGCGGGAGTCTCCTGGGCCGGGCGGGCAACGCGCTGTGCGGTTACGATGACCTCATCGAGGGGCGTGGCGTCCGCGCAGGTTGCAGTCAGCGGCGCGAGCGTCACCGCCAAGGCTTGCCCCGCGATCGAGCGGGCCTTGCCGTTCCTGCGTGCTCTCGACATATCAGTTGCGCCAATCTTGCCACGGATCTTGGCTTGAGTAGTTGAGGGCGAGGCCGTACGCTGGATCGCGCACTCGCACCCAGTCTCAGCAGCCACGGTTCAGGAATGTCCCTGAGCACCGACCTCGACCAACCTGCGCGGTACACCTGGCGATTCGGGCGATTCCGGCTCGACCCCGACGGCCGTCGCCTCACCGACGAGGCCGGCGCGGTGCTGCCACTCGCCGGACGGGCGTTCGACGTGCTCGAGTACCTCGTCCGCCACCGTGACCGCGTCGTCGGCAAGGAAGAGCTATTGTCGGCCGTCTGGCCAGGTGTGGTCGTCGAAGAAAACAACCTCAATCAGGCTGTGCATGCGATCCGTCGCGCGCTCGGCGATTCGCGCGACGCGCCCGAATTCCTCGCGACCGTCCCGGGACGCGGTTATCGCTTCGTCGCGCGGCTGCAGGATCAGCCGCTGCTGGTGCCGGAGAAGTCGTTCGCCCCGCCGCCAGCGCCGCGAGCCGACCCGGCGGAGTCGCGTTCCCCGACCGTCTGGTACAGGCGTCCGTATGTGTATGTGGCAGCGGGACTGGCGGGGCTTTTGGTCGCAGGTCTGAGCATCGTCGGGCTTCGCCGCGAATCAGTGCCGGCGAGGCTGGCGCCCGCGGCCGAAACGGCGCGCCTGCCGCTCGACCGTCCGACGATTGCCGTGCTGCCGTTTCGCACGTCCGCCCACAGCGAAGCCAGCGAGTTTCTGGCGCAAAGCGTGACTGACCTGCTTCGTAACCGGCTGACGGGATTCAAGGACGTGGTTGTGATCGGCAGCGGCTCCATGTCGGGCCGGACGGATGGTCACCTCAACGTACGTGATGTCGGCCAAAAGCTGCGCGCGCGGTTTCTGCTCCAGGGAAGTGTCGCGCGTACCGGCGATCAGCTACGAATAGGTGTCCAACTCTTCGACACGGAGTCCGGATCGGAGCTGTGGTCGACCAGGTTCGAGCGTTCCGTGACCGATGCCGCGGCCATCAGGGAAGGAATCGCTCAGCGAGTCGCCGGCACATTGAACATCGCCGTTGAACCTGCTGCGCGGGATGCATCCGCAGATGCCCGCATCAACCTGGATGCTTACGAGCTCTATGTGCAAGGCCAGCAGCTCATGTCGAATCTGAGGGTCGCTGATGCCGAAACGGCGGTCGCACTGTTCAGGCGCGCGACAGTGCTCGATCCGAACTTTGCCCGAGGCTACCTGGCGCTAGGCCAGGCACAGTTGCTGGCCAGCCGCCTCAGCACGCCGGACGACACGGGCGTGCCCGCCGCGTTGACCGGCTATCGCCAGTCCGGCAAGACCATGGCGACGATGCAAGTGCTCGCTGAGGCTCAAAAGGCGTTCGATCGTTCGCTGGAATTGGATCCTGCGCTCGGCGAAGCCTGGATCGAGCGCGCGAGCCTCAATACCGACCCGGTCAAGGCCGAGGAGCTGTATCGCAAAGGGCTGCGCCTTGCGCCCAACTACGGCGTCGGGTACATGCGCTTCTCCGGATTCCTGTATGGACAGTACCGCAAGGGCGAGGCCATCGACATGATCGATCGCGCACGACAGATCGACCCACTGACGCCCACCCTTCATCTTCGCAAGGCGTTCCTGCTCATGGTCAGTCGCAGTGACGTCGCTGGGCACGATCGTCTGGTGCGCGAGGCGCTTGCGATCAACCCCAAACTTCATCCGGCGCTGACTCAACTAGCTCTGTCTAGGTACGAATTCAGCGGCGAATTTGTCGACGCAGTGCGCATTATCGAGCAGTCGATTGCGCTGGACCCGCAGTCGGTACGCGGGAGGTCCAGGGCCGCGAGAATTTACCTGGACGTGGACGATCCCGTGGCAGCGATGGCCGTACTACGCGACTCGCAGCCGCCCACGATCGCCATGGTGGAGATCGCGCAGTATCAGCGCGACCCGCGACGCGCAGCGGCGCTGACGAGGAGCAGCAGCACAGAGCAGTGGGAACTCGGCCCTATCGCGCCGATGGCCGAAGCAATCCGCGACGATGCCATCGTCACGGGCGACTATGCCTCGGCCCTGAAACTGCTCGAATCCCAGTATGCGATGGGAAGTTTCGGCGGTCCCGAGATGCGGATGTGGAATCGCGGCCTTGCGCTGATGTATGGGCACACGCTGATACTCGCAGGTGAAACGCAGCGCGGCCGCGACCTTGTCACGTCGCTCATGGTGCAGATCGACAGCGAATCGGTAGGCCGGACCAAGGATTGGTTCAGCCGGGAACGCGCAACCGCATTCGCGATCCTGGGTGAGGACGAACGGGCGCTCAAGGAACTTGCGGCCAGCGTGAAGACCATGAAATTCTACCGCTGGTGGTACCTTGCTGAGCTCGACCCCCTTTACGAGCACCTCAGGGGCGATCCGCGTTTCCAGGCGTTGGCCGAACAGGCGAAACAGCATCGCCGCAGTCAGCGCGCAATGCTCGACGAATTGCGTCGCAAGGGCGAAGTGCCGAAGCGGGCTTCATGAATGGAATCGGCCATGCGCCACGTTCGCCAACAGTCTGCGTCGGTCGTCCTCGGCTACCCCAGCTTTCGACCGTTCTCTCGCCGCATCGGTTTCGGTCGACCGCCGTCGCGAAATCGCACGCCGAGTTTGAGCAGCAAGGCAAGCGCGAGGAACGGCAACACCTCGAGCGAGATCGCACCGCCGCCTCCCCGGTCCGTCGGGGGATTGGGCTGTGTCCCTACAGCCGGATCGTCGACCACCGTGATGCGCGCGACCTTCCAGTCGTTGCCGACGCGCAGCGTGCCGGCCACGTCCGCGAGGGCGACGTAGATTGTCTCATCCGGTTCAGCGCCGCTGCGTCCAAAGGTGCTCACTCGCACTGTGCGACTCGAAGTGTCGCCGCCGCTCCATCGCAGTTCGCCGACGCGCTTGTTGGCAAGGCGCGAGCGCTCGGCCGGTCGCGGCGCACCGTCACCCGGATCGAGGTCGGGCGCCACGGCGTAGCGCACGACGATCGGTCCCGGCGTGGTCGCGGGCCGCGTAATCGTGATGTCCGCGGACCCTGCTTCCTGAATTTGAAGGGCCGGTTCGGCGAACTGCAGTGCATGCAGCGCTTCGTCGTCCTCAATCGTCACTTCGATCTCGGGAACCCCGAGCCCTGCGCCGCCTGTCGGTTCACTGAGCCGAACGCGAAAGCGCTCCTCGCCTTCCAAGACAGCGTCGTCCACCGGCACGAGCAGGATCGTGCGCGGAGATGCGTCGCCGTCCGCCCACGTCAGCGTGCCAGCAGTCGGCGCGATATCGGCCCCGCTCGCCGTCTCGTACAGCAGTTCGTAGCGGACCGAAATCGGTCCTGCCGTACCTCCGGAGCGATACACACGTAGCTCACCGGGCCGCCGCTCCGCGATGCGCACCGCCGCGTCATTGAACCCGATCGATCCGACACCTTGCGATGGCGAGACCTCCACACGAGCGATGAGGGTGCGTTGTTCGCCGAGCTCATTGGTGAAGTAATAGTCGTCGGGAATCGGTGCGCTGGTGCGTCGCGCGATCAGGAGAACGGCGCCATCCGACGTGGTGGCTGCATCGGGTAGGTACCAGCTGGACCACTGATCCGGCGTGCCGAGTGCGAGTTCGCGTCCGCGACCCGAGCGATCGAACGCCGCGTCGATCGCGCCTGACGCGTCGAGATGTGCGAGCAGGATGCGGCCACCGCCGTACTCGTACGGCTTGCTCCAATCTCCGACGACGAAGTGGTCTCCCGCAGAGCCCGGCAAGAGCACGCGGCAGCGCGGCGCACGCCAATTATCTACCTTGAAGTTCGGCCGATTCTCTACACCCAGCTCAACTCGGCCGCTCGTAGCGGGCGCGAACGCCGGGTCGGGCCTGCCATCACCCTGCCAGCGCTGGACGACCAGAGCTTTGAAGTTGCTCCCGCACGCCATGAGTCGCGTGCCATCGCGGTCGGCTGCGAAGCTGGCGACCTCGTAGAAGGTCGAGTTGAGATATGGCCGCGCCCAATTCCTGACGACTCCACCGGATACGGAGACACGGGACAACTCCCAACTATCCATGGGGCCCGAGAAACCTGCGCTGGTGATGACGCCGCCATCCTGCATCGACGCCATGGCCGATATGCGGTAGCTCGATCCGACCGGAACGGTCGACACCTCAGAACCGGGGAAAAACGCCGGGGTGCCAGTCGGCTCCAGTCGCTGCAGCAGGCCCGGGGCCGCCGCGGCAATGGCACCGTCGGCAAGCAGCGTGATGCGGTCGACGCCGAACTCGCCAGCGCGCGCGACACCTGCGACGCCGAATGTCGGATCGATGGTTGCATCCGACGAGAGTCTGACGAGCCAGCCTGGAGCACGGCTGCGACGCTGATCGGCGGGCCAGTGGCCCCATTCATTTCCTGCGAAGTATCCGGCGACCAGGACGCGGCCATCCGGGAGGAGCAGCGCATCAGTCGGAACGGGCAGTGCTTCGCTGCCGAGCCGCAGGTCAAAGTGTCCGCCGGGACCGAACGCCGCATCCGGCTCGCCGTTTGCGAGCAGTCGCGCGACGGCGATAGACCCGTCACTATGTGCCGCCGGATCCTCGGGCACACCGAAGACGAGAATTCGTCCATCGGGGAGCGGAATGAGGGCCGCACTGTCAACCTGGCCAGGGATCTCGGTCTGACCGTGCGTCCCGAATCGAACGTCAAGGTCCCCGGGCCCGGACTGCGCGGGTTCGGCAACGCCCAGCGCGAAAAGGAGCCCGATGACGAGTATCGGGGGATGATCGAATCGAGTGCTATCCATGAGGCCTCCCGTCGCGAATGGCTGCGGGATGATCGGGCCCGAATGGATGCGCGCAATCAATGAAGGCACGCTGAATCGTTCTGAATCGATCTGAATCGGGGTTGAAATGCGCTGTCAGGCGAAGACGCGCCTCCCGAACGACGCTCGCAACGTCAGCAATGGGCCGTCGATCTCTGACTAAAACGGATAGCCGATTCCGGTGAAGACGGCGCTACCCTCGCTACCGTAGCCAACGTCGACGTAACCCACCACGAACGGCCTTGCTATTCCGCGGAACCCGATTCCGCCGACACGGTGAAGCTGAGTGAATGGGAC